>JANXSS010000018.1 GCA_025356535.1 Herminiimonas sp. | reverse complement strand
GTGTTGACGAACGGCTCGGTGTGCAGCAGGCCCCACATCTTTTCGGCGCCGCGCTTTGCCAGCGTGTGCTCGATGGTGATCGAACCGCGCAGACGGACCACGTCTTCTGCCGTGTAGCTGCGCTTGATGCCGGCCCAGCGGGGGTTCTCCGCCCAATCCTTTTTCAGTGCCTGGACCTGCTGTTCGCGAGTTGTCATGTGAATCTCCTTGATGAATGATTGGTTGAAATCTGCCGACACGTCAAACCGGGGCTTGCCACTGCAATGCCGATGAATCAATCATAAGCGCAATCTCCGGCGGCAACAAGGTCTTATATAAGACATATAACTAAAATTTTCATAAACGTATTCAATGACTTGAGATCCTGATTTCGCGATATGAAATAATTTTCCTTTTTATGGAAAATAAGAATGGTGCGCTGCGTCAGGATATTTCATAATGCGGAAGCGATTTTTCGTACTGTGAAATGTCGCCGGCCTGAGGTGGCTATAATCGGCAACGATCAATACATGAGGGATGACGATGACGACACGCGAAGAGAAACTGGCAAGATGGCAGCAGGAAGAACGGGATGTACGGGCGCTGCTGGCCGCCCCGGGCGTGGCAAGCCTTGAGGACCTGAAGGCGTCGAGCGGCATGGAATTCCTGCGCCGGATCTGGCGCGGCGAGTTGCCGTCGGTGCCGATCGGTCACACCCTGGACTTCGTGCCGATCGAAGGCGAACCGGGCCGCGTGGTGTTCCAGGGCACGCCTGGCAAGCAGCATTACAACCCCATCGGCAGCGTCCATGGCGGCTACTTCTGCACCCTGCTCGACTCCGCACTCGGCTGCACGGTGCAGTCGATGCTGCCGCAGGGCCAGGGCTACACCACGCTGGAGCTGAAGGTCAATCTGATCCGCGCCCTGACGGAAAAGACCGGCCCGGTGCGGGCCGAAGGAAAAGTGATCCAGGTCGGCAGGAGCGTGGGCATTGCCGAAGCCCGTTTGGTCGATGTCGACGGCAAGCTGTATGCGCATGCCAGCACGACCTGCCTGATCTTTACCCTGCCCTGACTGCCCTGACCTTTACATCAATGGATCCTGGGAAACCAGGACGCCATCGCGATCTGCATAGACCCAGTCGCCGGGTTCGACCGGCACATGGCCAATCCGGATCGGTACGTTTCGCTTTCCGGCGCCATTTTTTTCACTGCGATGGGGGTTGGGCGCCAGCGCCCGCACACCGGTCTCGCAGGCGTCGATTTCCGCGACATCCCGGATCGCGCCAAAGACCACCACCCCTGCCCAGCCGTTTTTCGCTGCCAGCATGGCAAGGTTGCCGCCCAGGAGCGCGCGACGCGTGCTGCCTGCGCCGTCGATGACCAGGACCTGGCCGTGGCCGGGCGCCTCCAGCGTCGAACGCACCAGCGTATTGTCCTCGAACACCTGGAGCGTGTAGGCCTTGCCGGAAAAGGTATTGCGCTTGCCATATGCCTGAAATATCGGCGGCAAGACCGCTAGGGTGCCGGCGGCTAGACGCTCGGTATTGGCATCGCACAGGTCGCAGGTTGAAAACGGCGCTGGCGTGGATGCGGAAGCAGCCGTCGTCAGGTGACGATAACGCGGCGCCTGGCCCTGTCCGTGGCGTGGCGCGGTCATGACGCCTGCATGAAAAACCGGGAGGCGCGCACCGGCGAGCGTTCCTTGGCAGGGCCCTTGCTGCCGGCCGCTGCCTGCAGGTACTGGCAAGGCGGCACCACTGGAAGCCTTGCCCGACACGCTGCCAACGGCGCTGTCACCGGGCAGTCGGGCAATACCGGCATCAACGCCCCGATGCGTCAGGGCACGCTGGAAAACATTGGCAGTCAGGCGCCGCATGCTGGCGCCTCCTCCGGATGAGAAAGCTTTGTGTTGGTCGTCTTCATGTCTGCGTGGCAGGTGCGTGGACGGCGCGGCGACTGACCACAATCGATCCGTCCTGTTTCCGCGCCTGGAGTCCACTACTCTACCGTTCGCAATCGGACCGGACCGCGAATTGAGCAAACCTGCAGCAAATCAGAAACCGCTCAGGTCAGGCACTCGCTGCACACCAGGATGCCGTCCGCATCGGCATAGATCCAGTTGCCCGGCTCGACCGCGACACCGGCAACCATCACCTTCACGTTGCTGTCGCCGGCGCCCTTGCGGGCACTGCGTTGCGGATGCAGCGCCAGCGCACGGATGCCGACCTCGCAGTCCTCGATTTCGTCGAGGTCGCGCACGGCACCGAAGACGACGATGCCGGCCCAGCCATTGTCGGCTGCCAGGCTCGCCAGATTGCCGCCGACGAGCGCACTGCGCACGCTGCCGCCGCCGTCGATGACCAGCACCCGCCCGGCGCCGGGTGTTTCCAGCGTGGCGCGCACCAGCGCATTGTCTTCGAACACCTTGAGCGTAGCGGCCGGGCCGGCGAAGGCGCGGCGCTTGCCCATGCCGATGAACAGCGGCGGCAGCACCGTCAGGCTGCCGGCGGCGAGTCGCTCCGCATTGGCATCGCATAGATCGCAGGTAGAAAAAAACATGGTGATTCCTTTACGTTGGTTGACTGCGCGCCACCTGAGAACTGCAACGCGCGCCCCTCGACATCACGCCTTGCCGCCAGCCGCAACGGTGCGCTGGCCAACCGTGATCGCCGTTGCAATGGCCAGCACCTGGAAAACCCCGATCCAGATGAATACCGCGCCCGCATGATTGCCGTCCATGAGCGCGCCGAAAAACAGGGGCGCGAACGACAGGCCGATGTCGAAGCCCGAATACACCACGCCGTAGACCCGCCCGGTGGCATTCTTGGGCGCCGCCGCGCGGATGAGCAGGTCGCGCGACGGCGCTGCAATACCGGCGCCGAAGCCGACCGCGCCCATCAGGACGACTGCCAGCCAGACCGGCGGCAGACCGGTTGCGATCAGCAGCGACATGGCGCCGGCAAAGGTGAACGCGCCGGCGATCGTGCGGTCGTGGCGGCGGGTGCGGCTGGCCAGAAAGCCGCCGGCAAACGTGCCGCCGGCCGACGCCAGCATGTAGGCGGTGTAGGCACTGGTGGCGGCAAACAGGGACATGCCGTACAGGCTGCGCAGGCTGCTGCCGGCGAAGCTCTGCACGCCACCGAGCGCCAGCGCGGTGATGATGAAAAAACCGAAGCACATCCAGACCGCCGGCAGGCGCATGAATGCCAGCACATGGCCGGCGTTTGGCGTGGCCGGGCCGGCAGTCGATGCGCCGTCGGCGACGGCGGCCTTGAGCTGGCCGCCGTGGAGCCGGTCGCGAAAGACCACCAGCAGCAGCAGCACCGCCGCAGGCAACAATGCGGCGGCAAAAAGCGCCGTGCGCCAGCTCGCGAGACCCGCTACGACCGTCAGGAAGACCGGCGCTGCGGCCCAGCCGAGATTGCCCGAAATACCGTGCACCGAAAACGCATGCCCGAGGCGCGCCGGCGACACCCGCTTGTTGAGCAGGGTGTAGTCGGAGGGATGGAAAACACTGTTACCCAGGCCGGCCAGCATCGAACCGGCCAGCAGCACCGTGTAGTTCGGCGCCATCGCCAGCACCAGCGCGGACACGCCCAGGCAGCCCAAGCCGAAGAACAGCACCGGGCGCGCGCCGACCCGGTCGACGACGAAGCCGGCCAGCGCCTGGCCGATACCGGAGACCACGAAAAACCCGGTCATCAGCAGGCCCAGCCGGGCATAGGAAAAACCGAAATCGTGTTTCAGCCACGGAAACAGCGGTGCGAGGATCAAATGGAAAAAATGCGAGACGCCGTGTGCAATGGCCACCAGGCCGATGACCTCGGCATCCCGGCGCAACGACACTGCCGCCGTGGCATCGAAGGGGTCGATGAGGCTGGGGGACGTGGCAATGGCAGGCGGCATGGTCGGCAGGGTCGGACAAAAACGTATTGTAGTCCGACCCTGCGTGAACCCCAAGGCGCGATCCGGCTATCGGCATGCCGGCCGATACCGCATCAGGCCATCGGTTCCATCGCAAACGACAGCTCGCCGTTGGCCACGCCCACGACGATGCGCTCCTTCGGCCCGAAGCGCCCCTGCAGCAGCAGCTTCGACAGCGGATTTTCGATCTGCTGCTGGATCGCCCGCTTCAGCGGCCGCGCGCCATAGACAGGATCGAAACCGGCTTCGGCAATTTTCTGCAGCGCCTCGTCGGTGACCGTGAGGCCGATTTCCAGCTTGGCCAGGCGCTGTTCCAGCACTTCGAGCTGGATCTTTGCAATCGCGCCGATGTTCTTTTCGTCGAGCGCATGGAACACCACGATCTCGTCGATGCGATTGATGAACTCCGGCCGGAAATGCGCGCGCACTTCGCCCATGACGGCCAGCTTCACCACCGACGGATCGCTGCCCTCCATCGCCTGGATCTTGTGCGAGCCGAGGTTCGAGGTCATGACGATGACGGTATTCTTGAAGTCGACCGTGCGGCCCTGGCCGTCGGTCATGCGGCCGTCGTCGAGCACCTGCAAGAGCACGTTGAAGACATCCGGATGCGCCTTTTCGATTTCATCGAGCAAGATCACGCTGTAGGGCTTGCGCCGCACCGCTTCGGTCAGATAGCCGCCCTCCTCGTAGCCGACGTAGCCGGGCGGCGCGCCGATCAGGCGGGCCACCGAATGCTTTTCCATGAATTCGCTCATGTCGATGCGGATCATCATTTCCTCGGTATCGAAGAGGAACGATGCAAGCGCCTTGCACAGCTCGGTCTTGCCCACACCCGTAGGCCCGAGGAACATGAAGGAGCCGTAGGGCCGGTTCGGGTCGCCCAGACCCGCACGCGAACGCCGGATCGCGTCCGACACGGCGACGATGGCTTCATGCTGGCCGATCACGCGGCGGTGCAACTGGTCTTCCATGTGCACCAGCTTGTCGCGCTCGCCCTGCAGCATCTTCGACACCGGAATGCCGGTGGCGCGGGAGACGACTTCGGCGATTTCCTCGACGCCGACCTGGGTGCGCACCAGGCGCGGCCGTTCGGCGCCGATCTGGCTGCTGTCGGCCTGCTTCAGTTGCGCTTCCAGCTCCGGCAGGCGGCCGTACTGCAACTCGGAGACGCGCTGCCAGTTGCTCTGGCGGGTCGCCTCCTCCATCTGCAGGCGCACCTGCTCGATTTCTTCCTTGATGTGCTGGCTGCCCTGCGCCGCGGCTTTCTCGCTCTTCCAGATTTCTTCCAAATCCGAATATTCGACGGAGAGGCGCTCGATCTCCTGTTCGATCAGGCCCAGGCGTTTTTGCGAGGCTTCATCCTTTTCGCGCTTGATGGCTTCGCGCTCGATCTTGAGCTGGATCAGGCGGCGCTCCAGCTTGTCCATGACTTCCGGCTTGGAGTCCATCTCGATCTTGATCTTCGACGCCGCCTCGTCGATCAGGTCGATTGCCTTGTCGGGCAGGAAGCGGTCGGTGATGTAGCGGTGCGACAGTTCGGCAGCCGCGACGATCGCCGGATCGGTGATCTCCACCGCATGATGCAGTTCGTATTTTTCCTGCAGGCCGCGCAGGATCGCAATGGTTGCCTCGACACTCGGCTCGTCGACGATGATCTTCTGGAAGCGGCGCTCCAGCGCGGCATCCTTTTCGATGTACTTGCGATATTCGTCGAGCGTGGTGGCGCCGACGCAATGCAGCTCGCCGCGCGCCAGGGCGGGTTTCAACATGTTGCCGGCGTCCATTGCACCTTCGGCCTTGCCGGCGCCGACCATGGTGTGCATCTCGTCGATGAAGACGATGCTCTGGCCGGCATCCTGCGACAGCTCCTTCAGGACCGATTTGAGGCGCTCCTCGAATTCGCCGCGATACTTGGCGCCGGCCAACAGCGCCGCCATGTCGAGCGACAGCACGCGCTTCGATTTCAGGCTTTCCGGCACCTCGCCGTTGACGATGCGCTGCGCCAGGCCTTCGACGATGGCGGTCTTGCCCACGCCCGGCTCGCCGATCAGCACGGGATTATTCTTGGTGCGCCGCTGCAGCACCTGGATGGCGCGGCGGATTTCATCGTCGCGACCGATCACCGGATCGAGCTTGCCGGCGCGGGCGCGCTCGGTCAGGTCGATGGTGTATTTTTTCAATGCCTCGCGCTGGCCTTCGGCATCCGAAGAATCGACCGCGCCGCCGCCGCGCACCGCCGTGATCGCCGCTTCCAGCGCACGGCGGGTGACGCCGCATTCGCGCGCCAGGCGGCCGGCCTGCGACTTGTCGTCGGTCAGCGCCAGCAGCACCATTTCGCTGGAAAGAAACTGGTCGCCGCGCTTTTGCGACTCCTTGTCGGCCAGGTTCAGCAAGGCCGTCAGCTCGCGCCCGACCTGCACTTCGCCGCCGTTGCCGGAAACCTTGGCCAGATGCTCGATGGCCGTCTTGGCGCCGGCGGTCAGGCCATTCAGATTGGCGCCGGCGCGCTGCAACAGCGAGCGCGTGCTGCTGTCGTCCTGGTTGAGCATCGCCAGCAGCAGGTGCAGGGGATCGATGTACTGGTTGTCGTTGCCCACTGCCAGGCTTTGCGCATCGGCCAGCGCTTCCTGCAGTTTCGTGGTGAGTTTGTCAAGACGCATGGATCTTCTCCGCATTGAGTTTGGCACATGCTGAGGCATGCCCCGATGCGGACTTACATGGCGCTGGAAAACCTTTTTTCAAGATCGCGGCGCGCCGGCCGCTCAGGCATTGATCGCCCGGTAAGCGGCAAAACCGGCGAAGCAAAAGGCAATCGATCCGACCAGGTGCAGCGCCGAATGGCCGAGCGCCCAGCCCAGTTCGCCGCGCTGCAGCAGCAGCATGGACTCCGCCGAAAAGCTCGAAAAGGTGGTCAGTCCGCCCAGAAAACCGGTGATGGCAAACAGCCGCCAGGCCGGCGACAGCCCCGGATGGCTGGAAAAGAAGGCCACCGCGATGCCGACGATGAAGCCGCCGCCGAGGTTGGCAACCAGGGTGCCGAGCGCCACCTGCGCATGCAGGGTGTTGAGCCACAGCCCGAGCCCCCAGCGCAGCCAGGCGCCCAGCGTTGCGCCGGCGGCAACCGCAAGCCAGTTCATGCGGCGTGCGACGTGCTGCCGGCGGCTGCAGGGCGATCGCTGTCGGTGTCTCTGTCGGTGTCGCTGTCGCTGGCGGCTGCGTCAGTCGCCGGCTGCCACTTGGCGAGCGCCGCATCGTCGCTCACGCGGGCATCGACCCAGCGCGCGCCCGCCGGGGTGTCTTCCTTTTTCCAGAACGGCGCCTCGGTTTTCAGGTAATCCATGATGAATTCGCAGGCGGCAAATGCCTCGCCACGATGGGCGGCGGTGACCGCCACCAGCACGATCTGCTCCTGCGGCAGCAACGGCCCGATGCGGTGGATGACGCGGGTGCCGAAGAGGCGCCAGCGCCGGCATGCCTGCTCGACGATCGCCTGGATCGATTTTTCGGTCATGCCGGGATAGTGTTCCAGCGTCATGGCTGCGACCTGCGCGCCATCGTTCATGTCGCGCACCGTGCCGACGAAGGCGACCACCGCACCCACCTGCGGCTGGCCGGCGCGCAATGCCGCGACTTCCGCGCCAAGGTCGAAATCGTCTTCGCTGATCCGGATCGTCATGTCGGTGTTCCCGCCTGTGGGTGGTGATGCATGGAATGGCAGCCGACGACAGTCTTCAACCGCCGGTCACCGGTGGAAAGAATGCCACTTCGCAGCCATCGACCAGCGGCGCCGACGCATCGACCATGACCTGATTGCAGGCCGTGCGCACCGCCTTGTGTCCTGCCAGGGCCTCGGCCCAGGCGCCGCCGCGCTGGCGCAGGTGCTCGCGCAGGGCGCCGACGGTGGCCACTTCGGGCGGCACGGACACCGATTCGGTCGATGCGCCGAGCGCCTCGCGCAGGCTGGCGAAAAAACGGAGTTGAAGGTTCATGCCGCCATTCTAGTTCAGCCGAGCAGACCCGAGATTGGCAGGAACTGCACCATGTCACCCGGCACGATCTGCTGCCCCGGCGGGTTGTCGATCAGGCCGTCGCCCCAGACGGTCGAGGTCAGCACGCCCGAGCCCTGGTTTTCGAAGAGGTCCAGCCCTCCGTTCGCATTGATTTTCGCGCGCAGGAATTCATTGCGCCGGTCCGCCTTCGGCCAGGCAAAGTCGGCGCGCATCGCGTACGCCGCCGGCAGGACTTCCCGCACGCCCTGCAGGCGCAGCATGAATGGCCGCACGAACAGCAGGAACGTGACGAAGCTCGATACCGGGTTGCCAGGCAGGCCGAGGAAAAAGGCGTGGCCGGTGTGGCTGGCGTCGCCGGTGCCGCGCCGCACTTCCCCGAACGCCAGCGGCTTGCCCGGCTTGACCGCGATCTGCCACATCGTCAGGCGTCCCTCGGCTTCGACTGCCGGCCGGACATGGTCTTCCTCGCCCACCGAGACGCCGCCCGAGGTGATGATCAGGTCGTGCTCGCAGGCGGCGCGGCGCAGGGTGTCGCGGGTTGCTTCCAGCGTGTCGGGCACGATGCCGAAGTCGGTGATTTGGCAGCCGAGGTTCTCCAGCAGGCCGCGCAGCATGAACCGGTTCGAGTTGTAGATCGCGCCGGGTTTGAGCACCTCGCCGGGCATTGCCAGTTCGTCGCCGGTGAAGAACACCGCCACCCGCAGCCGGCGCACCACCGGCAGGTCGGCCAGGCCGACCGAGGCGGCCAGGCCCAGCTCCTGCGCCCGCAGGCGGGTGCCGGCAGCGAGGATTTCCGCGCCGGCGCGGATGTCTTCGCCGGCGCGCCGGATCCAGTCGCCTGCCGCCGGCGCATGACGCACCGTGACCTGCTCGCCGTCGTCGGCGCGGTGCGCCTCGCAGGCTTCCTGCATGACCACCGCATCGGCGCCCGGCGGAATCATGGCGCCGGTAAAGATGCGTGCCGCCGTGCCCGGCAGGAGCATGCTGCCGACATGGCCGGCGGGAATGCGCTGGCTCACCGGCAGGCGCGCCGCGCCGCCGGCGCAGTCGGCGGCACGCACCGCATAGCCATCCATCTGCGTATTGTCCATCGGCGGCACGTCCAGGCGCGAGGATTGCGCCAGCGCCAGCACGCGGCCGTTTGCCTCGATGGTCGGCAGGGTCTCGTGGGCGTTGCGAACGCCGGCATGGGCGTCGGCCGCGTCAAGCAGGAAGGCGCGCGCCTCTGCCACCGACAGCAGCGGCGCCTGCTTGCGGGGCTGTTCCGGGGCCGGCACCGGCGTCGGTCCGTCTTCGGGCGCTGGCATGGTCTGGCTCACAGTCCGGTATGGTTCATGATGAAGGCGCGCACGTTCGCCACGTCCGCTGCCATGACATCGAAGCGCTGCGGCAGCGATTCGATGTCCTCGAAACCGGCCGGCCGCAAGGCGTCGCGCCCGAGCGCTTCACGGATGGTTTCATTGAATTTCGCCGGCAAGGCGGTTTCCAGCACGATCATCGGCACGCCCGGGCGGACCTGCTCGCGCGCGACCTTGACGCCGTCGGCCGTATGCGTGTCGATCGTGACGCCGTAACGCGCGTCGATGTCGCGAATCGTGGCCAGGCGGTCGGCATGCACCGATTTGCCAGAGGCGAAACCGAAGCGGCCGACATCCTTGAATTCATCGCCGTCGGCGCCGGGCGCGCCCGACAGGTCGAAGCCGCCGCTGGTCTCGACCTTGTGGAACAACGCGCGCACGCGCGCGCCGTCGCGCCCCAGCAAGTCAAAAATGAAGCGCTCGAAGTTCGACGCCTTGCTGATGTCCATGCTCGGGCTCGTCGTGTGCAGGGTTTCGGCCGACTTGCGCACCCGGTAGACGCCGGTGCGGAAGAATTCGTCGAGCACGTCGTTCTCGTTGGTGGCGGCGACCAGGCGGTCGATCGGCAAGCCCATCATGCGCGCGATGTGGCCGGCGCAGATGTTGCCGAAGTTCCCCGACGGGACCGTGAACGACACCTTCTGCGCATTGCTGGTGGTGGCCGCGAGGTAGCCGCGGAAGTAGTAGACCACCTGCGCGACCACGCGCGCCCAGTTGATCGAGTTGACCGT
>JANXSS010000147.1 GCA_025356535.1 Herminiimonas sp. | reverse complement strand
CGTGCATCCGACGTGTATTGCGCTGTAACGCAGCTCGCATCACAAGCAGGAATCAACGAAAGTCCGATAGGGGTTTGTGCAGCGCAGCAAATGCTCTTAAAAAACAAAACGGGAGGCTTGCGCCCCCCGTTTTCAGTGAAGCATCGCGAGATTACTTCTTCGTTGACACTTTCTGCGCGTTGGGAACCGCAGCGTACGATGCAGGATCGCCGGAATCTGTCGGCTTGGCAATAGCAGCCTGCAATTCCGGGCTCATTGGAATATTCAGGTTGATGCCCTTCGGTGGAATCGGTGACTGGAACCATTTCGCGTAGATCTTGGTGATCTCGCCCGACTTGAAAACGTTTTCGATGGCCGTATCGACTGCCTTCTTGAACGCCGGATCATCCCGACGCATCATGATTGCATACGGCTCGATGGACAACGCTTCCTTGGAGATCGTGTAGTCGGCAGGCGACTTCGAACTTGCCGCCAGCGATGCAAGCAGGATGTCGTCCATGCCGAATGCGGCGGCGCGACCGGTTTCAACCATCAGGAAGGCTTCGGCATGATCCTTGGCGGTCATGATGTTCATGCCCAGGTTTTGCTCGCCATTGAGGGTCGTCAACTGCTTCAGGTTCGATGTACCGGAAGTCGAGACGAGTGCCTTGCCTTTCATGTCGGCCAGAACGTTGATGTTCGACGCTTTTTTCGACAGCAGGCGGTTGGCCGTGACGAAGGTGGTGGGTGCAAAGGCAACCTGCTTCTGACGCTCCAGGTTATTGGTCGTCGAACCGCATTCGAGGTCGACCGTGCCGTTTGCCATCAGCGGTATGCGGGTGGCGGATGTGACCGGATTCATCTTGACGTTCAGCGCCGCCAGGCCAAGTTGCTTCTGGATCGCGTTGACTGCCTTCATGCACAGGTCGATCGAATAGCCCTGGTACGACTGCTTGTCGTCAAGATAGGAAAACGGGATCGAAGAATCGCGAACGCCCAGCGTGATGCTGCCGGTGTCCTTGATCTTCTTGAGGGTGCCGGTCAGCTCTTCGGCCTGCGCTGCACCGACCATGACACCAGCACCAATCAGAACGGCAATCAACTTTAAAACTTTCATACTTTCTCCTGGGTAAAATGTCTGGTTCAGTGTACCAAAACCAATCAAGGGCATGCCGATATTCGGTCGGCCCTGTTTTCCGGGTTTGTCACCTTGTCTGGCAAAACGCTCGGATAATATCGCGGGTTGACCCAAGCGCCTTTCATGCATGTCAATCGCCTGCATAACTTGGCGACTCAAAAACGCTGGCAGACGCGTTGTACAGTTTCTTAGCAAGATATGCGCCTTGCATGCCAACCGGCTTGCCATCCATCGACTGCTGATTAGACCTTGTGTCGGCGGCGCCCTCCTTCAATAATTTTCTGCATTGGTGTTGCTCCAACGTCCCATCAAACTTGGCTTGATATCAATCAAGGGTAAAGGCCGCGCATTTCACGCGCCTGCAATACCCGGGTGCAGGCAACGATGAACGCAGCAGTTCGCAGAGCGACACCTTCTTTTCTTCTGAGAGCTGCCAGACACTGGCAAAAGCTTCGCGCATGATGCGCGTCAACCGCAGGTTGATTTCATCTTCGGTCCAGAAAAAACTGGAAAAATCCTGCACCCATTCGAAGTAGCTCACCGTCACGCCGCCCGCATTGGCGATCACGTCCGGCACCACCAGCACGCCGCGCTCGCGAAGCATGTCGTCGGCCAGCGGCGTGGTCGGCCCGTTGGCGCCTTCGAGTATCAGCTTTGCGCGAATCTTCCCGGCGTTTTTTCGTCGATCTGCTGCTCCAGGGCTGCAGGCACCAGAATGTCGCATTCGACGCCCCAGAATTGCTCGCGGTCGCTGATTTCTTCACCACCGGGGAAACCGACTACGCTGCCGGTCGCCGCGACATGGGCCTGCAACGCCGCCACATCCAGCCCAGAAGGCCGCATGATCGTGCCGGCGTGATCCTGCACGGCGACGATCCTGACGCCGGCTTCGGAAAACAGGCGCGCGGCAATCGCGCCGACATTGCCGAAACCCTGTACGGCGACACGGGCGCCCTTGATGTCCAGGCCGATCCGGCTGGCCGCTTCGCAACCGACGACGAAGACGCCGCGCCCGGTTGCCTCATGACGCCCCAGGCTGCCGCCAAGCGAGATCGGCTTGCCGGTCACCACACCGGATGCGGTGCTGCCCTGGTTCATGGAATAGGTGTCCATCATCCAGACCATGATCTGTTCGTTGGTATTGACGTCGGGCGCCGGTATGTCCTTGTTGGGCCCGATGATGATGTTAATCTCGCTGATGTAGCGGCGCGTCATGCGCTGCAATTCACCCTGCGAGAGGGTCTTCGGATCGACCCGGATGCCGCC
Organism: Herminiimonas sp.; assembly: GCA_025356535.1. Taxonomy (GTDB): domain Bacteria; phylum Pseudomonadota; class Gammaproteobacteria; order Burkholderiales; family Burkholderiaceae_D; genus JANXSS01. Next base: position 10,681 of record JANXSS010000147.1, on the reverse strand, counting down.
CTTGGCGCCACCGTACGGCACGTTTACCGCCGCGTTCTTTACCGTCATCCAGGCCGACAGCGCCATGACTTCCGACAGCGTCACGTCCTGGTGGAAGCGCACGCCGCCCTTGCCCGGTCCGCGCGAGGTGTTGTGCTGCACCCGGTAGCCCTCGAAATGGGCGATGCTGCCGTCGTCGCGCTCGATGGGCACGTCGACGACCAGGATGCGCTTTGGACGTTTCAGGGTTTCTACCCAGCGGGCAAGGTTGCCCAGGTAGGGCGTCACGCGGTCGATCTGCTCCAGGTAGACGCCCCAGGGGCCGAGGGTTTCCTGTTTCAGATAGGATGGAATTTGATGCGGGTTGGCCATGTTCTTCGCAGCTCCGGAAGCGATCCTGGCGCCGGAGATGGTGCGCAGAATCAGTGGAACGCATGCTAAGACAAGGCCGCTGCAGCAGGCAAATGCCACTTTGGCATGCCATTATGCATAAAACGCATAGTTTTTTAATACTCAGGAAGCCGGCTTGTCGACCGGTTCGCTTGACGTGGCCGGCAAGCGTGTGCCAAGCGCGCCGCTGCGTGCCGCGCCGCCACGCTTGCCCTTGGCCCTGGTGCGGCGCGTTTCAGCCTCCTGTTGCTGCAACAGGTAGCGCCATAGCCGCTCGACGACCGGCTTGGCCGGGCGCTGCGCCGACGCCCGTTCCCGGTACAAGCGGATCTCCATCTGCACCTGCCAGCCGGCTTCGTCGTGATCGGCGCGCGCCAGCAACTTTTGCTTGACCTCCCGCGTGACTGCCGAGTCGGGCAGGAACACGAGGCCGTGGCCTTCCAGCGCCATCATCTTCAGGCCTTCCGCCATGTCGGTCTCGTAGCGCTTTTCAAGATGCAGCGGACGCCGGGCATCGGCCAGGATCAGCTCGACCATCCGCCCCAGGTAGGCATTGCTGGTGTAGGACAGAAACGGCAGTGGCGCATCGACCGTGCCGGGCAGGCAGAACATCGGTACGCCGGCGCGGTCGCAGCGCGCATAGGCGCGCAGGGTCTCGGTGCCCAGCACCAGCATGTCGTAACGGGCGGCGTCGAGCTGGACCGGCTGGCGCGGATGGTGATAGCACAGCAGCAGGTCGCAGCCGCCTTCGACCAGCGTCATCACGGCGTCGTGCACGTTCAGCGCCATGAGCCGGGTATGCAGCGGGCCGAAATCCTGTTCCAGGGCTGTGAGCCACTTTGGAATGTAGGTCAGCGACAGCGTGTGCGGCACGGCGAAATCGACGGTCGTGTGGCCGGTCGGCCGCTTGCCGCGCATTAGCGCCCGGCCCCGATCGATCTGCGCCAGCATCTCCAGCGCCTGCTCGTAGAACACTTTGCCGGCCGGCGTCAGGCAGGTCGGGTACGAGGTGCGGTCGATCAGGTCGGCGCCGAGCCAGGCTTCGAGCGACTGGATGCGCCGCGAAAACGCCGGCTGGGTCACATGGCGCAGCTCTGCCGAACGGCTGAAGCTGCTGGTTTCGGCCAGGGAGATGAAGTCTTCCAGCCACTTGGTTTCCATCAGGCCGCGACTTCCACCTGGGGCGAACCAAGCACCTCGTCCTGCCGGACCTGCTGGCGCGCCCACATCTGTGCGTAGGCGCCATCGGCCGCCATCAACTGCATGTGCGTGCCGCGCTCGACGATGCGGCCGTGATCGAGCACCAGGATCTGGGCGGCGTCGGCAATCGTCGACAGGCGATGGGCAATGACCAGCGTGGTGCGGTCGCGCGCGATTTCCTTCAGTTGCGACTGGATCGCCTGCTCGGCTTTCGAGTCGAGCGCCGAGGTCGCTTCGTCGAAGATCAGGATCGCCGGATTTTTCAGCAGCGTGCGGGCAATCGCCACCCGCTGCTTTTCGCCACCGGAAAGTTTGAGACCACGTTCGCCGACCATGGTCGCATAGCCGTCCGGCAGACTCTCGATGAAGTCGTGGATCGATGCGGCCCGCGCCGCCGCCACGATGGCGTCGCGGCTCGCACCGGTCTTGCCATAGGCGATGTTGTATTCGATGGTGTCGTTGAAGAGGACCGTATCCTGCGGCACGATGCCGATCGCATTGCGCAGCGAGCCCTGGGTCACCGCGCGCACATCCTGGCCGTCGATGGTGATGGCGCCCGCATTGACGTCATAGGAGCGAAACAGCAGGCGCGACAGGGTCGACTTGCCCGAGCCGCTGTGGCCGACCACGGCGGTGGTGGTGCCGGCGGCAATCGTGAAATCGACATCGAAGAGAATCTGGCGCTTGCTCTCGTAGCTGAAGTCCACGTTGGCGAAGCGCACCTCGGCGCCGCCGGTCTGCAGGGCGGCCGCCTGCGGCCGGTCGGCGACTTCGCGATGCTGGTCCAGCAGCGAGAACAGGCGCTCCATGTCGGCCAGGCTCTGCTTGATTTCGCGGTAGATCACGCCGAGGAAATTGAGCGGTATGTAGAGCTGGATCATGAAGGCATTGACCAGCACCAGGTCGCCCAGCGTCATGGTGCCGTCGATGACGCCCTGCGTGGCGCGCCATAAAATCAGGCTCACGGCCACGGCGATGATGGTCGACTGGCCGGTGTTCAACAGCGACAGCGAGGTCTGCGAACGCACCGCCGCGCTTTCGTAGCGCATCAGGCCGTCGTCGTAGCGCCGGGCTTCGTAATCCTCGTTGCCGAAATACTTGACGGTCTCGTAATTGATCAGCGAGTCGATGGCGCGGGTGTTTGCCTTCGAGTCGAGGTCGTTCATGGTGCGCCGGAAATGCGTGCGCCATTCCGTGACCACCACCGTAAACGTGATGTAGGACGCCAGGGCGACGAAGGTGATGCCGGCAAACCAGATATCGTAATGCAGCACCAGGTAGCCCAGCACCAGCGTGATTTCCACCAGGGTCGGCAGGATGCTGAACAGGGTATAGGACACCAGCGAGGAAATGCCGCGGGTGCCGCGTTCGATGTCGCGCGTCATGCCGCCGGTCTGGCGGTTCAGATGGAAACGCAGCGACAGCGAATGCAGGTGACGAAATACCTGGAGTGCGACGGTGCGCACGGCGCGCTGGGTGACACGTGCGAAGATGAATTCACGCAGCTCGGTGAAGACCGTGGTCGACAGCCGCAGCGCGCCGTAGGCCACCAGTATGCCCAGTGGCAGTACCAGCAGCGCCTGCGGATGGGACGGCGTGATCGTCAGGCGGTCGATCAATTGCTTGAGGATCAGCGGCACGCCGACATTGGCCATCTTGGCGCCGATCAGGCAGGCCAGTGCCAGGCCGACTCGCCACTTGTAGGCCAGCAGGTAGGGAATCAGTGTCTTCAGTGTCACCCAGTCGTTGCGGGTGGCCTGGTTTGCCGGCGGTGGCGCGTTGGAAGAAGCGTGATGGCGCATGGGGGAATCAGTCGAGAATGGTTTATGCTGGTGTGGCAGGATTGTAGCGGTTTGACGCCGTGCAGGAGAATCCCGACCGGCACACTGCCGCCGTCGCACCGATTGCACCGGGCCACACCGTGCACCAGAGGCGCGTATCAGACGCCCGAACAGCATTTGCGGACAAGGAAAACAATGGACGTTGCAACCACCAGCCTGCCTGAAGGCATGCCACAACTACGGGTCGTGCCGATGCCGGCCGACGCCAACATACATGGCGACGTCTTCGGCGGCTGGATCATGGCGCAGGTCGACATCGCCGGCTCGCTGCCGGCGGTGCGACGCGCCAATGGCCGCGTGGCCACCGTTGCCGTCAATTCTTTCCTCTTCAAGCAACCGGTGTTCGTCGGCGACCTGCTGTCGTTCTATGCCAACGTGGTCAAGGTCGGCGTGACGTCGGTGACCGTCAACGTCGAGGTCTATGCCGAGCGCATGCGACTGCAAAGCGAAGTGGTCAAGGTCACCGAAGCGACCCTGACCTACGTCGCAACGGGCAGCGACCGCAAGCCGCGTGCGTTGCCGCCGCTGCCGGCCTGAAACGCCGGGCGCTTCAACCGTCGCCGCTCAGGCTGCCTCGGCTGCGGACTGCCTGGCTGAAGCCGGCTCGTCGCGCAACTCGCGACGCAAAATCTTGCCGACATTCGTCTTCGGCAGATCGGTGCGGAACTCGATGAATTTCGGCTTCTTGTAAGCCGTCAGCTGTTCGCGGCAGAAGTCCATCAGCTGCTCGGCCGTCAGCGCCGGATCCCTGCGCACCACGAACAGCTTGACCGCCTCGCCGGTGGTTGCATCGGGCACGCCGACGCAGGCGCATTCGAGCACGCCCGGATGCGCTGCCACCACGCCTTCGACCTCGTTCGGATAGACATTGAAACCCGAGACCAGGATCATGTCCTTCTTGCGGTCGATGATGCGGGTGTAGCCGTTCGCATCCATGATGCCGACGTCGCCGGACTTGAAGAAGCCGTCCGGCGTCATGACCTTTGCCGTTTCATCCGGCCGGTTCCAGTAGCCGACCATCACCTGTGGCCCGCGGATGGCGATTTCGCCGGCCTCGCCGATCGGCACCGGTGCGCCGTTGTCGTCGAGGATGGCAATTTCGGTGGAGGGAAACGGCAGGCCGATGGTGCCGTTGTATTCGGTCATGTCGGCCGGATTGCAGGTGGCGCAGGGCGACGTCTCCGACAGGCCGTAGCCTTCGGAAATCGGGCAGCCGGTCAGTTTCACCCAGCGGTCGGCGACCGCTTTCTGCACCGCCATGCCGCCACCATTGCTGACCTTCAGCGCCGAGAAATCCAGGCTGGCAAACGCCGGATGGTTCAGCAGGCCGTTGTAGAGGGTGTTAACCGCCGGGAACATGTTGATGCGAAACCTGGAGAGTTCCTTGATCAGCCCGCCGACATCGCGCGGGTTCGGAATCAGGATGTTGAGCCCGCCGGTGCGGGTGCCGAGCAGGCAGCAGGCCGTCAGCGCGAAGATATGGTAAAGCGGCAGCGCGCAGACGATGACGAATTGCTCGACCTTCGGTTCCTTGTTCAGCACCGGTTGCAGCCAGGCTTCGGACTGCAGCACGTTGGCGATGATGTTGCCGTGCGAGAGAGTCGCGCCTTTGGACACGCCCGTGGTGCCGCCGGTGTATTGCAAAAATGCGATGCTGTCGTGATTCTGCGCCACCGGCTTCATGGTTTTCCGGCGACCGATTGCCAGGGCACGCGCCAGCGGTATCGCGTCCGGCAGCGAAAACGCCGGCACCATCTTCTTGACGTTTCGCACGATGAAATTGACGAGCTTTCCCTTGACGCCCATCAGATCGCCCATGCTGACAACCACGGTGTGACGGATGCCGGTCTCGCGCACCACCTGTTCCAGCGTGGTGGCGAAATTCTCCAGGATGATGATAGCGCTGGCGCCGGAATCGTTGAGCTGATGCTTCAGCTCCCGTGCGGTGTAGAGCGGATTGACGTTGACGACCGTGAAGCCGGCGCGCAGGACGGCGGCGATTGCAACCGGATAGGTCAGCACGTTGGGCATCATCAGCGCCACCCGCGCACCGGGCGCCAGGCCGCAACCCTGCAGCCAGGCGCCGAGTTGCAGCGACAGCGCATCGACCTGCGCATAGGTCAGGCGCTTGCCCATGCAGACATAGGCGTCGCGTTTGGCAAAGCGCGAAAAAGCGTCCTCCAGCAACGCGACCACGGAACCGTACTGCGTGCTGTCGATTTCGGCGGGCACGCCTGCCGGGTAGGACTTGAGCCAGAATTTATCCATGTGTCGCCTCTGCGTTGTGGTTGATTTGATGACGGCGTACCGTGCAAGGCTGGCGGCATGCTCGCTGCCCGGCATGCAATCGAACGACCGTTCCTTTTTTTACAGATGCTAGCGGCGCGCGTACGACCGCGCAAGCGTTTTGATGCTTATTCACTGATTTATGAATGGCGTGCGTGGCAGCAGGCGTGGCCGGACTGCAGGCGGGCAGCCGTTGCGCACTGGCTGGCGTCAGGGCTTTTGCGGCAGGACCACCGGTATGGTGCGACTGCCCGCATCCTCCGGCGTTGCCATGGCCAGCAGGGCGGCATGTCGCGCATCCTTGTCGAGTTCCGCCAGGCGGCGTGCGGCAGCGTAAAAAACCGGAAAGCTCTGCTGCCGTGCAAACAGCACCCGGAAGGCGGACACGAAATCATGATAGGTCGCGACCGATGCGAGATGCGCATTGGTGAGCGGCTCGGCAAACCAGCGGTCGTAACCGGCGTAGCCGCCCCAGGTGGTCTTCAGGACCTGGTAGTCATCCTTTAACCTGGCAAAGATTTCCCTCTTGCGCAGGCGCTTGTCGGCGTCGCTCGCATCGCTCAGGTAGACCGCTTCGAGCGCCTTGCGGTGCTTCAGCAGCAGGTGCAGGAAATCCTCCTTGCGGCCTTCGTATTCGACATAGGTTGCGCGCAGGCGCGGGTCGCCCTGCGCGATCAGCCAGCGCTCGACGCCGGCTTCCTCGACTGCGGTGGCAAACGATTCGTTGAACTGGGTGTCGTCCTTGACATACACCACCTGGTGCGCCAGCTCATGGAACACCAGGCGCGCCAGTTCGCCGTCCGGGTACTGGATGAATGTCGAGAGCACCGGGTCGTTGAACCAGCCGAGCGTCGAATAGGCCGGCACACCGGCGACCTGCACATCCATGCCATCGCGGCGCAGGCCGTTGGCATACGCCTGCGCATCGGCACGGCTGTAGTAGCCGCGGTAGCTGACGCATCCGGCCACCGGAAAACACCAGCGCTGCTGCGCCATCGACAGCTCGGCCGTTGCCACCACGTTCCACAGCACGAACGGACGCTTCAGATCCGCATAGTTCTTGTAGCTCTTGTTGTCGGGCAGGCCGAGTTCGCGGGCGGCGAAATGGCGGATCTGCTTGACCTTGATCAGCTTGGCGCGCAGGCGGGCATTGAGAGCCGGATCGGCCAGCCAGTCGTCGATCGGCCGCGCATCGGCCAGCAGGGCGAACTGGCCGTGGGCTGCCTGCGCGTAGTAATCGAGCTGCGCGCAGCCTCCCGCCAGCAGGGCGCCGGCGGCAATGGCCGTGCCGAGGATCACATACCGCTTGCCTTTCATGTCAGACTTGGCGCTCCTGGATCGTTGCGATGGCCGGTCGGCGTGACGGTGACGACAGCCGCTTTTTCGACCTCGACGAGGACATCGTAGTAGGTCGGCCCGGCACCCATGTCGGTGATGCGCTGGCTGGTGACTTCATTTGCATTCCTGCCGTCGCTGGCAAGTTTTTTCCACCAGATCGACAGCCCCACCACCAGGCCGCTGCGGGCCCGATCGGTCACCCGCGCACGCGCCACGAAACTGCCACGGTCATTGAAGATGCGCACCATGTCGCCGCTGCCGATTGCGCGCGCAGCCGCATCGGCAGGATGGATATCGAGATGCGGCTCGCCTTCTGTTTGCCGCAGACTCTGGATATTGACGAAGGTGGAATTCAGAAAGTTCCTTGCTGGAGGGGAAATCATTGCCAGGGGATATCGCTCTGCCAACACCGGGTTGCTGGCCACCGATTCATATGGCGCGATGTAGTCCGGCAATGGATCGAGGCCATCAGCGGCCATGCGGGCGCTGTAGAACTCGCACTTGCCGGACGGCGTGGCGAAACCGCCATTGGCGAACGGCGCATCCGGCATCACCAGCTTCTGCCAGCCCTTCTGTTTCAGGATGGTCCAGTCGAAATGGATGGCCTGCGGCCTGGTGTTGTCGAAGGCAATCGCTGCAATCGCGTCGTCGCTGTCGGCAAAACAGGCCTCGCCGAAACCCATGCGCGCCGCCAGCATGCGAAAGATTTCCGTATTCGGCCGCGCCTCGCCGAGGGGCGCAATGGCTGCATTGTTGGCCATCATGTACAGGTGGCCGTAGGTCGCATGAATGTCGACATGTTCGAGCTGCGTGGTGGCCGGCAGCACGATATCGGCATAGTCGGCGGTGTCGGTCTGAAAATGCTCCAGCACGACGGTGAACAGGTCTTCGCGGGCGAAACCCTGCATCACTTTCGTCGACTCGGGCGCAACGGCCACGGGGTTCGAGTTATAAACGATCAGCGCATCGATGCGCGGGCCGAATTCGGCTGAGGCCTGGCGCAGCAAATCGTCGCCGATGGTGATCATGTTGATGGTGCGCGGCTTTTGCCCGGCGGGTCGCAGGTCGGGGCGCTGCAGCGCCTGGAAATTTTTCGGGAAACTGTCGGAGGCCGACAGCTGCACGCCGCCGGCGGGATGGCGCCAGGCGCCGACCAGGGCCGGCAGGCAGGCGATGTTGCGCACCGCCATGCCGCCGCCGCGCACGCGCTGCAGGCCGTAGTTGGCGCGGATCGCCACCGCCTCGCCGCGCATCGCCGTCTCGCCGTAGAGCAGCGCCAGATCGACGACTTCGGCCTCGCTGATGCCGCACACCTGCGCGACGCGCTGCGGCGGCCATTCGGCGGCGCGCGCCTTCAAGGCATCGAAACCCAGCGTGTGCCGGGCAACGTAATCATGATCGATCAGGTCACGCGCAATGAGCACATGCATAATGCCCAGGGCGAGCGCAGCATCGGTGCCGGGCAGCAGCGCGACGTGCTGCTGGCATTTTTCGGCGGTCAGCGAGCGGTACGGATCGATGGCAACCAGGATCGCGCCGCGCCGCTTGGCTTCCTGCGCGCGGGTCCAGAAATGCAGGTTCGAGGCGATCGGATTACCGCCCCAGATCAGGATCACTTTTGCATTCTGGAATTGCTCGACGTCGGTGCCGACGCGGCTGCCAAGCGTGTAGCCATAGCCGGCACCCCCGGCAGTCGAGCAGATGGTGCGGTCCAGCAGCGAGGCGCCGAGCTTGTTGAAGAAGCGCCCGGCCATCGATTCGCCCTGCACCAGGCCCATCGTGCCGGCATAACTGTAGGGCAGGATCGCCTGCGGATCGACGGCGGCAATCGCCGAGAGCCGGCTGGCAATGATGTCGAGCGCTTCGTCCCAGCCGATGCGCACGAACCGGCCGCTGCCCTTGGGGCCGACGCGCTTCCTCGGATACAGCAGGCGGTCGGCATGATAGGTGCGCTCGGTATAGCGCGAGACCTTGGTGCACAACACACCTGCCGTGGTCGGATGCTCGGGGTCGCCGCGCACCGAGGTTGCCACGCCGTCTTCCACCGTCACCAGCATGGCGCAGGTGTCGGGGCAGTCATGCGGGCAGACCGCCCGCACGATCGAGGTCGTCATCAAGGCCGCCCGGTGCGTGAATCATCCTGGATCAGGCGCAGCATGAAGGCTTCGCACTGCGCCAGCTGTTCCAGCGTGACGAATTCATTGGGCCGGTGCGCCTGCTCGATGTTGCCTGGCCCGCAGATCACGCTCGGAATGCCGGCCTGCTGGAACAGGCCGGCTTCGGTGCCGTACGAGACCGCGCCATCGGGCGCATTGCGCGACAGCGCCGTTGCCAGCTGCACGATGGCGTCGCTCTCCTGCATGTTCAGGCCCGGCGCCGCCGCCAGATATTCAAAGTCGATGGCCGCATTCGGCTCGACCCGGCGCATTTCCGGCAGCAGCGTGGCAGCATAGTCCTGGATTTCCTGATACAGCCGGTCGGCCGAGACGCCAGGCATGGTGCGCGCCTCGAACTGGAATTCGCATGCCTTGGGCACGATGTTCGACGCCAGGCCGCCGCGGATGGTGCCGGTCTGCAGGGTGGTGAATGGCACGGTGAAGGCGTAATCGCGCGTTTCGAGCTGCGCCAGCCGGTCGGCCATCTGGCGGATGTAGACGATGATGCGGGCCGCGTATTCGATCGAATTCACGCCCTGGGTGGTGTAGCTCGAATGGGCTTCGCGGCCGGTGATGCAGCACCTGAAACGGTGGGTGCCCTTGTGCGCGATGATCGGCTGCATCAGCGTTGGCTCGCCGACGATGCAGCCGGCGGTCTTCAGGCCCGTCTGCGCCAGATCCGCGATCAGGCCGCGCACGCCCAGGCAGCCGACTTCCTCGTCGTAGGACAGGGCAAAGTGCAGCGACGAATCCATGTCGGCGGCCAGGAACTTTGGCGCCAGCGCCAATGCCGTCCCGATGAAACCCTTCATGTCGGCCGCGCCGCGTCCGAACATCATGCCGTCGCGAATGAGCACCTTGAACGGATCGCTGTCCCAGGCCTGCCCTTCCACCGGCACTACGTCGGTGTGGCCGGACAGGATCAGGCCGGGCTTGCGGCCCTCGCCCAGGGTGGCGAACAGGTTGGCTTTCTTGCCGGTGACGTCATAGGTCAGGCGCGACTTCACGCCCATGCCGGCCAGATAGTCGCGGGTCCATTCGATCAGGCCGAGATTGGAGTCGCGTGAAACGGTCGGAAAGGCAACCAGCCGCGCGATCATCGACAGCACTTCGGGCGAGGGTTGCGTAGCGCCTGGCGCAGCGCTGGTGGTGGCAATGGCATCAGTCGGCGTATTCATTTTTCTAGTCCCGATGGAAACTGCTGTGAATGTGCAAAACGCGTGCAAAACGCGTGCATGGCGCGCGCACGACGAAATTCGCCGCAAGACGGCTGCACCTGCATGCACCCTGCAACAATCTGTGGCGCGGCAGACCGGTCATGCGAATTTTCTCTTTAGACATTATGCCGCAGTGTCCGGCTGCCGGCATCGGTGCCTAGTGCTGATCGTTCAGATGGCAGGCAGACACATGCCCCGGCGCGATTTCCTTCAAGGCCGGAATCTCGACCGCGCAGCGCGGCATGGCATGCGGGCAGCGCGGATGGAAATGGCA
>JANXSS010000113.1 GCA_025356535.1 Herminiimonas sp. | reverse complement strand
CGCTGGGCATCGACTTCGAGCAGATCAACCGATTATCGTCCTCGCATCAATGGTGGGAAGGCAGGCAGATCAATCCGGATCGATTACGGGAGTCGGGATTCGACCCCGATTCGCCGGTGGTGCAAAAGCTGCTCTGGCTGGCGCAGGTATTGATCGGTTTTCCGCGTCACCTGTCGCAGCACAGCGGCGGCTTCGTGATCGCCCGCGACAGCCTGGCACGGCTGGTGCCGATCGAAAACGCCTCGATGGAACACCGCAGCGTCATCGAATGGGACAAGGACGATCTGGATGCCCTGGGCCTACTGAAAATCGACATCCTCGCGCTCGGCATGTTGTCGGCGATCCGCCGCGCGCTCGACCTGGTGGGCCTGCGCCGCGGCGAGATCTTCACCATGCAGGATGTGCCGGCAGAAGACGCGGCGGTGTACCGGATGATCTCGGCGGCCGACACCGTCGGCGTGTTCCAGATCGAGTCGCGCGCCCAGATGTCGATGCTGCCGCGCCTGCAGCCGCGCTGCTTCTACGACCTCGTGATCGAAGTGGCCATCGTGCGCCCCGGCCCGATCCAGGGCGGCATGGTGCATCCGTACCTGAAGCGCCGCCAGGGGCTCGAACCCGTCACCTATCCGAGTCCTGAAATCGCGGTGGCCCTGTCGCGCACGCTGGGCGTGCCGATCTTCCAGGAGCAGGTCATGCAGATCGCCATGCTGGCAGCCGGTTTCACCGCCGGCGAAGCCGACAGCCTGCGCCGCGCCATGGCGGCCTGGAAGCGAAAAGGCGGCGTGCATAAATTCTATGACCGCATCATCGACGGCATGACCGCGCGCGGCTATGCGCCGGAATTTGCCGAGCAGATCTTTCACAAGATCGAGGGTTTTGGCGAATACGGTTTTCCGGAGTCGCATGCGGCCAGCTTTGCGCTGCTGGTGTATGTCTCGGCATGGATCAAGCATCACGAGCCGGCGGCATTTCTGGCGGCGCTGCTGAATTCGCAGCCGATGGGATTCTATTCGGCCTCGCAACTGGTGCAGGATGCCAGGCGCCACGGCGTGCGGGTGCTGCCGGTGGATGTGACCCTGAGTGAGGTCGACTGCACCCTGGAAGAATGCGAAGGCGAACAAGACCGCTTCGGTCATGCGCAGCAGCCAGCCGTGCGGCTCGGCCTGTGCCTCATCCGCGGCCTGTCGAATGGAGGTGCGCAGCGCATCATCGAACAGCGCAGTGTGGTTGTTTTCTACAGCGTCGACGACCTGGCGCGGCGCGCGGCGCTGTCGCTGCACGACCTGAAGGCGCTGGCAGAAGCCAATGCCCTGGTCAGCCTGGCCGGCCACCGGCGCCAGGCGAAATGGGATGTGGCCGGCATGGCGCCGCCGCCCGAACTGCTGCGCGACGCGCCCATCGAGGAAGCGCCGCTGATGCTGGCGCCGGCAACGGAGGGCCAGGAACTGGTGGCCGATTACGCCAGCCTGGGACTGACCCTGAACCGCCATCCGCTGGCGCTGTTGCGAGAGCGCCTGACGAAGATGCGCCTGTCGAATTCCCTGGAACTGAAGGGCTACCGCAACGGCAAACTGGTGCGCGCCTGCGGCCTGGTCACCATGCGCCAGCGCCCCGGCACCGCCAAGGGCACCATGTTCATCACCCTGGAGGATGAAACCGGCACCATCAACGTCATCGTCTGGCCGGCGCTGGTGGAGCGCCAGCGGAAAGAGGTGCTGCATGCGCGCCTGATGACGGTCTATGGCGTCTGGCAGGTGCAGGGCGAAGTGCGGCATCTGGTGGCGCGGCGCATCGTCGACGATACGGCGCTACTGGGCAATCTGGCGGTCGGCAGTCGGGATTTCCATTGAAACCACCTGACAGAACCTGTCTGGCAAGTCCTGCGGGTCGCAAGGGATCGATGTCTCACAGTACATGATTTACATTGCCATGGGCGCACCATCGATGCGAGGATTATTTCCAATCCGTTTTTAAACGTCAGGAATCGGGATGAACAAGCATGAATTTGCAGGTGAATCCACTATCGTAAAAAACGGCTTCGAAAAATGAGGTCGAACCTGATCATCAAGACAGTTAAATTTTTCCTGTTCTTGCTGGCGGCTTACCTGCCAGTTGCTTATTTAGAACAACTGCGAAAAGCCCCCGCCGTTTTTCTAATAATAGTTTCTCTAGTATTTTTAGTGGCATTTCTTGGATTACAGCTCATGCAGGACGTGCCGTTTTCAAAATCGGCGTGGGTTTTGCTAACTGCCATCACCTGGATTCCTTATGGTTATCTTGAATATGATATCTATGTAATTCAAAACGTTAATATTCCGATCCAAGAGGCGATTTTTTTCCCCGTTATCGTTTTTCTAAATATGCGTTCTTTTAATGTGTTTTTTGATGCAGTGCTATCGTCACCAAAGTTAAAGTAATTGACTTACCGCAGCGACATCGAAGATCGTCAGCAATCGCGCGATGTGCGCGCGTGCCATATCCTTGCCGAGGCTCTTTTCCAGAAAATAAAACACCGTCGTTATCGTGTGTGCGCAGATGACACCGATGATGACGCTGTTTTCGACATGTGCCATCGCTGATACGCTTGCCGTTGCATGGGGCATTGGCTTGAACAAGACGTCAAGGACGATGCCAGACGCGTACGCACGCCGATCCCCTGGCCCTGTCCTCACCGCGATCCGGATCTGATTGTTAGAATGGCGGCTTGCAGGTATCCGATGCCAACCCACGCCAATCCCCCATGCCCACCACCGACCACCTGATCGACCTGCGCAGCGACACCGTCACCCGCCCATCGGCCGCCATGCGCGCTGCCATGGCAGCGGCCGACGTCGGCGACGACGTGTATGGCGACGACCCCACCGTCAACCGCCTGCAGGCACTCACCGCCGAGCGTTTCGGCTTCGAGGCCGCCCTGTTCGCGCCATCCGGCACACAGAGCAACCTGATCGGCCTGATGGCGCATTGCGGACGCGGCGACGAATACCTGGTCGGCCAGCTTGCCCACACCTTCAAATACGAAGGCGGCGGCGCCGCGGTGCTGGGCAGCATCCAGCCGCAGCCGCTGGCGCAGCAGCCCGACGGCACCCTGCTGTTGTCCGACATCGAAGGCGCGATCAAGCCGGACGATATCCATTTCGCCCGCACGCGCCTGCTGGCGCTGGAAAACACGATCGGTGGCAAGGTCATACCGCGCGCCTACCAGCAGGACGCCACCGCGCTGGCGCACCGGCATGGCCTGATCGCGCATCTGGACGGCGCGCGCGTCTGCAATGCGGCCGTAAAGCTTGGCATCAGCCTGCAGGACGCCGTGGCCGGCTTCGACAGCGTCTCGGTCTGTTTTTCCAAGGGCCTGGGCGCGCCGGTCGGCTCGGTCCTGTGCGGCACGCGCGAGATGATCACGCGCGGCATCCGGATTCGCAAGATGCTCGGCGGCGGCCTGCGCCAGGCCGGCATCCTGGCCGCCGCCGGCATCCACGCGCTCGAACACAATGTCGAGCGCCTGGCCGAAGACCATGACAATGCGGCGCGCCTTGCCGCTGCCCTGGCCGGGATTGCCGAACTGCGCGTGCATGCGCCAGAAACCAATATCCTGTATGTCGACCTGCCGGCCGCCGCCTGCAGCACGCTCGGGCCGTTCTTGCGCGAGCGCGGCATCGTCGCAAGCGTCGGCCCCCACATGCGCATGGTCACGCATCTCGATGTCGCGCGCGACGACGTCCTGCGGGTGGCCGCTGCATTCAAGGCCTTCTTTGCCTGAGCCGCGCATGCTGGCCCGGTCATCCCGGTTGCGCCGGCTGGCACTCTCGCTCGGCTTTGTCCTGCTGTCGTTGCCGGCTGCCGCCGCCGATGTCCTGCATGTCGGCTCAAAGCGTTTTACCGAATCCTACGTGCTGGGCGAACTGCTGACGCGCACCGCAACGGCGGCCGGCGCACGGGCCGAGCATCTGAAAGGCCTGGGCAATACGGCAATCGTCTTCGCCGCCCTGCAGGCACGCAGCATCGACCTGTATCCGGAATACCTGGGTACGATCGACCAGGAAATCCTCAAGCATGCGACGCCGGCCTCGATCGCGGCCATCAACGCCGAACTGGCGCCACTGGGCCTGGGCGTGGCGGTGCCCCTTGGCTTCAACAACACCTATGCCCTGGCGCTGCGCAGCGCCGACGCCAGTGCGCGCGGCATCCGCACGCTCAGCGACCTGCTCAGGCAGCCGGGCCTGAAATTCGGCCTCTCCCACGAATTCCTCGGACGCGCCGACGGCTGGCCGGGCATGGCGCAGCGCTACGGCCTGGCGCAGAAACCGACCGGCCTCGATCACGGCATCGCCTACGAAGCCCTGGCAAGCGGCCAGGTCGATGTCATCGACATCTACTCGACCGATGCGAAGATCGCCCAGCTTGGCCTGACGGTGCTGGAAGACGATCTGCGGTATTTCCCGCGCTACGATGCGGTGCTGCTGTACCGACTGGATGTGGCGACCCGCTTTCCGCAAGCCTGGCAGGCAATCGAAAGACTGCAGGGACGCGTCACCGCCGCCGACATGATCGGCATGAATGCGGCCGTCGAGATCGGCGGCAAGTCCTTTGCCACGGTTGCCGCGGATTTTCTAGCCGGAGCGGCCCATGGCGGGACCGCCGGCGGCAAGACGGCGGCAAACCCGCCGGCCAGCGCGCGCAGCAGCTTCCTCGACAAGCTCTTCGACGACAGCCTGTGGCGGCTGACGCGCCAGCACCTGACGCTGGTGCTGCTGTCGGTGGCGCTGGCAACGCTGGTCGGCATTCCCCTTGGCGTACTCGCCGCCTTCGTGCCGCGCCTGGAGCAGACCGTCATGGCTGTCGTCGGTATATTGCAAACCGTGCCTTCCCTGGCACTGCTGGCGATGCTCATTCCCCTGCTCGGCCAGATCGGCACCCTGCCGGCCCTGATCGCCCTGTTCTTGTATGCCCTGCTGCCGATCGTGCGCAATACCTGCACCGGTATGGCCCAGGTGCCGCCCGGCCTGCGCATGGCTGCGCTTGCGCTGGGCCTGGGCCGGCGCGACCGGCTGCTGTACATCGACCTGCCGCTTGCCATGCCGGTGATCCTGGCTGGCCTGAAGACGGCCGCCGTCATGAGCGTTGGCACGGCAACCATTGCCGCCTTCATCGGCGCCGGCGGTTATGGCGAGCGCATCGCCATCGGCCTGGCATTGAACGATAATGGCATGTTGCTTGCCGGCGCACTGCCGGCGGCCGTGCTGGCGTTGCTGACGCAATTGTTGTTCGAACTGATCGAGCGGCGCTTCAGAGTTCCCGCGAACACGCGCTGATGAAACCATGCGCAAGTACGCATGCCATTGAAAAATACCCCGACAGCTTTAAAGAAATGGCAACCGATGATCGAGAAGCAAACCTATCGTGATGCAATGGCGCGCCTGGCCGCGGCCGTCAACGTCATCACCAGCGACGGCCCTGCCGGCCTGTGCGGCTGCACCGCCTCGGCGGTCTGCAGCGTCAGCGATGCGCCGCCGATCCTATTGGTTTGCATCAATCGCGCCAGCCGCAACAATGCCATTCTGAAGGCAAACGAGCGCCTGTGCGTCAACGTTTTGCGGGCCGACCAGCAGGCGCTGGCGGTGCAGTTCTCGCGTTCCGGCAGCGATGTCGATGACCGCTTCGCCAGCGATGTCTGGCGGCGTGCCCATCCCGATGTGGCGAGTGAAGGCAGGTTGCACCTGCCGGTGCTCGACGGCGCACTGGTGTCGCTCGAATGCGCCATCACCGGCATGGCCGAAGTCGGCTCGCACACGGTCTTTTACTGCACCGTCGAGTCGGCCCGCTTCGGCGCCGCCGGCGACGCGTTGCTGTATTTCGAGCGCGACTTCATCAGGCTCGCTGCCAGCTGATTTTTTCGGCTGCCGGCTGCCGCAACAGGCGCGTTGGCAACCGCCGTGCGTGCGCAGTGCACGCAGCGCCTTCAACAGCGATCATCCCACCCACTTGCGCGCATTCCTGAACATCCGCATCCAGGGCGAATCCTCGCCCCAGCCATCCGGATGCCAGGATTGCAGCACGGTGCGAAATACCCGCTCGGCATGCGGCATCAGGACCGTGAAGCGGCCGTCGGCCGTGGTGACCGAAGTGATGCCCTGCGGCGAGCCGTTCGGATTGTAGGGATAGCGCTGCGTGACTTCGCCGGCATTGTCGACGAAGCGCATGGCCACCAGCGCGTCGTTCATCGACCCGGTCAGTGAAAAGTCGGCAAAGCCCTCGCCGTGCGCGACCGCAATCGGCGCCCGGGTGCCGGCCATCCCCTGAAAGAAGATCGACGGCGAATCGGCCACCTCGACCATGGCAAAACGAGACTCGAACTGCTCGGACTTGTTGCGCGTGAATTTAGGCCAGTCGTGCGCGCCGGGGATGATCGATTTCAGGTTGCTCATCATCTGGCAGCCGTTGCAGATGCCGAGCGCAAAGGTATCGGGCCGGTTGAAGAAAACGGCGAACTGCTCTGCCAGCGTCGCGTTGAACAGGATCGTCTTGGCCCAGCCCTCGCCCGCACCCAGCACGTCGCCGTAGGAAAAGCCGCCCACCGCAATGACGCCGGTGAAGTCGCCCAGGCGGGCGCGACCGCTGATGAGGTCGCTCATGTGCACGTCGATCGCATCGAAACCCGCACGGTGCATCACCCACGCCGTCTCGACATGGGAATTGACGCCCTGCTCGCGCAGGATCGCCACCCGTGGCCGCACGCCGGTTGCAATCATCGGCGCGGCAACGTCGTCCTGCAGATCGAAGGTCAGCACCGGCGTGATGCCAATGTCGGTTGCGTCGGCAATGCGCGCATGCTCGGCATCGGCGCAGTCGGGATTGTCGCGCAGGCGCGCCATGCGCCAGCTGGTCTCGCTCCAGATCTGCTGCAGCGCCACGCGCGGCTGCTTGTAGACTTCGCGCGCATCGCGGGAAAATTCGATCACGTCGCGCGGATTGGGCTTGCCGATGATGTGGCTGCAGGCACCCAGGTTATGGGCGCGCAGCACGTTCATCACATCGGACTTCCGTTCGGCGCGCACCTGCAGCACGGCGCCGAGTTCCTCGTTGAACAGCGCGCGCAGCGTCTGCTCGTTGCGCCGCTCGCCGACCTGGGTCGACCAGTTCTTGGCGTCGCCCCAGTCGGCGCCGTGGCCGGTATCGAGCGTCAGGATATCGAGATTGACCGACACGCCGGTGTGGCCGGCAAACGCCATCTCGCACAAACAGGCGAACAGGCCGCCGTCGGAGCGGTCGTGATAGGCCAGCAGCATGCCGGCGCCGTTGAGTTCCTGGATCGCCGCAAA
Organism: Herminiimonas sp.; assembly: GCA_025356535.1. GTDB lineage: Bacteria > Pseudomonadota > Gammaproteobacteria > Burkholderiales > Burkholderiaceae_D > JANXSS01. The sequence goes on along the minus strand of JANXSS010000113.1, from coordinate 1,334 downwards.
AAATGCCTTCAGGTCGTCGGCGCTGTCGACGTCGGGCGTCTCATTGCCGAGCTGCTGCATGACTTGCGCAAAGGCCGACGCGCCGAGCCGGTTCTTGCCGCGCCCGAGGTCGATGGCGATCAGGACCGTCTCGCCCAGATCGGTGCGCAGTTGCGGCGTCAGTACGCGGCCGATGTCGGTTACCGGCGCAAAAGCCGAGACGATCAGCGACACCGGTGAAGTCACCGACTTCGCCACGCCTTCGTCATGCCAGGTGGTGCGCATCGACAGCGAATCTTTACCGACCGGTATGCTGATGCCGAGCGCCGGACACAGTTCCATGCCGACCGCGCGCACCGTGTCGAACAGGGCGGCGTCCTGGCCCGGCTGGCCGCAGGCGGCCATCCAGTTGGCCGACAGCTTGATGTCGCCGATTGCCGCGATCGGCGCGGCGGCAATGTTGGTCAGCGCTTCGCCGACCGCCATCCGGCCGGACGCCGCCGGATCGATCAGCGCAGCCGGCGTACGTTCGCCCATCGCCATGGCTTCGCCGAGAATGCCTTCGAAACCCATCGCGGTGACGGCGCAATCGGCCACCGGAATCTGCCAGGGGCCGACCATCTGGTCGCGCACCGTGGTGCCGCCGACGGTACGGTCGCCAATCGTGATCAAAAAGGACTTGTCGGCCACCGTCGGCAGGCGCAGCACCCGCTGCGATGCCTCCAGCAGGTCGATGCCGGTCAGGTCCAGCGCCGGCAATTGACGCGCTGCGTGCACGACGTCGCGATGCATCTTCGGCGGCTTGCCCAACAAGACATCCATCGGCATGTCGACCGGCAGGTTACCGCCCGGATTGTCCGGATCGATCACCTGCAGCTGGCGCGCCTCGGTCGCATGACCGACCACGGCGAAGGGGCAGCGCTCGCGCTTGCAGAGGTAATCGAACAGCGTCAGGCTGTGCGGCGCAATGGCCAGCACGTAGCGCTCCTGCGACTCGTTGCTCCAGATTTCCTTCGGCGCCATGCCGCTTTCTTCCAGCGGCACCGCGCGCAGGTCGAACACCGCGCCGCGCTTGGCGTCATTGGTGATTTCCGGGAAGGCATTCGAAAGGCCGCCCGCGCCCACGTCATGAATCGACAAGACCGGATTATTCTCCTGCATGCTCCAGCAGGCGTTGATGACTTCCTGCGCGCGCCGTTCCATCTCCGGATTGCCGCGCTGGACCGAGTCGAAATCCAGGTCGGCCGTATTGCTGCCGGTCGTCATCGACGAGGCGGCGCTGCCGCCCATGCCGATGCGCATGCCGGGCCCGCCCAGCTGCACCAGCAGGCTGCCCACCGGCAGCGCTTCCTTGT
>JANXSS010000103.1 GCA_025356535.1 Herminiimonas sp. | reverse complement strand
GCCGCAGCCGCAGCCTGCAACACGTTGTCCATGTCTTTCGCCTGGCTGCGCACCTGGCCGCCCGGCATGAAGTTGCGCTGTAACATGCGCTCCCCGTGTACTTCGAGAATCCGGCTCTCGGCAAAGCCACCACGAATCGCTGCGCGCACGGCTGCCGGATCGGCCCCGCCCGCCTGCGCCAGCAGCAGCGCTTCGGCGACGATCGAAATTGTTCCGCCGACGATGAGCTGGTTGCACAATTTGGCCAGCTGACCGCATCCGACCGGGCCGACCAGCGCGGGGCGACCGAGCACCTGCAGCACGGCTTGTGCGCGAGAATAATCGTCTGGTGTGGCGCCTGCCATGATGGCCAGCGTTCCATGTTCGGCGCCAATCACACCCCCCGAGACCGGCGCATCGAGAAAGGCCGCGCCATAACTGCGCGCCAGGCTGTCGAGCACGACTGCTTCGGCCTGGGCAGTAGAGCTCATGTCGATGATCAGGCTGCCGGGACGTATCCCCGGCAGGGCCGCCCCAAGCACCGCCACGACCACCGGTCCGGCGTCGAGCATGGTAATGATGATGTCAGCCTCAGACACAGCCGAGGCAGGCGACGTTGCTGCGACCGCGCCAAGGCCAAGCACGGGCAGCAGCTTGTCTGGCGTACGGTTCCATACGGTCACGGGATATCCGGCCTGCAGCAGACGAGCCGTCATCGGGGCACCCATCAGGCCAATGCCGAGGAATGCGATGCGGGGGCAGGATGAATTTTTCATGTAAGGGATGCAGGAGTAAGGCGCGGGGAGACGCAAAGAAACGCAATGGCCACCGCATCATCGCCTCTGATGCACATGTAAGCAACCCGCATTTTGATCCGGGAGTGCTTGCGAACTTTGTTAAACTCTCTGCAAGCCGCGGGCGCGCACATTGCGGGGCACGCTTCTTCCACTTTTCTGAGGTCTTTTTATGCACATCGGGCGAATTTCGGTATCGGCAGTTCTTGCAGTCGGATGTCTTGCGGCCGGCTGGCATGCGCCTAGTCTGGCAGTCGATTCTGCGTCACTGGAATTTGCAACTGGCAACAAGAGCACCATCACCCGCGTCGGCGCACAGTGGGATTGGACGAACCGTTGGTTCCAGTCAAATGGTAGCCATCTCGGCGGCTATTGGGATCTGACCGGTGCCCAGATCCACGAAAATCAGTATCGCAATATCCGGGACAACACCAAGAACATCTACGACATCGGCATTACGCCAGTCTTCCGTTATCAGGCAGATGACAAGCTTGGGCTGTATGCCGAAGCCGGCATCGGCGCCCATTACTTTAGCGACCTGTACGACAACAACAGCCGCCGCTTTTCGACACGATTCGAATTCGGCGACCATATCGGTGTCGGCTATGTCTTTGCCAGCAAGTGGGAGCTCGGATTGAAGGTGCAGCACTTTTCCAATGGCGGCATCAAGAAACCGAATAGCGGCGCAAATTTCGCGGTGCTGAAGGCTGCGTACCGTTTCTGAGTCGTCCGAAAAGTGGTTTTAACTGTCCTGCGCTGACCCAAAGCGCAGGCCACGGTTGAGGTTGGTACGGCGTACGGCTTGTTTGGCGTCTCACTCACCCATTTTCAAACCTTCGATCGCATGCGCCTGGACGATCGGCTCCAGCGCATCGACGACCCGGCAGGTCAAATGGTCGCGCACCGCCGGCGGCAGCCGGTTCCAGAACGTCCGGGTAACCTGCAAGTCGTGCCGCTCTGCATTTGTTGCGTCCGGCGCATCGACGCCAAGGACAAATACCGGACGTGACTGGCTTGAGCGATTTGCCGTCCCTCGGTGAATGGTCAATGCGGATCTGGCAGAAATGTCGCCCATCTGCGGCATCTTTCGTTGTGCGCGTGCTTCATATCGCGGATACCAGGATTTTGGCGGAAACATGCCGGTGGCGTCTCCCGATTTGCTCAGGTCGTCCCATTGGGTGCCTGGTGCGATCTCGAGCGGACCCATTGCTTCAGTTACATCGACAGTCGTGAGATTGAATGCAAGCGAGTTGAGGCGTCGCGTGCTGGCTGTGACCTGAGGCATTTCTAAGTCGCGATGCCATGGCTGGTTCGCGGCACCCGGTCCTGGCACGTCGAAACCGGCTTCGACGATCCGGTATTCTGGCCCAAGAACGCTGTTGCACACCGCCTCCACCCATGGATGCGTCACAAGATCGACAAAACCGCTAATTCGCTCGGGATGCACTTCCACATAAAACCGGTTCGGCCCCCGATTTAAGGCGCCACCGGGCTGCCGTTTTGCTTCCCCGAACAAAATGTCGACATCCTGTCGCAGTTGCGAAACCCATTGCCTGCTGAAGGCCGCCTTGCAGACGATCATGCCATCCCCATACAAGCCGCCCATCAGGTCAGCCGGTTCGAAATTGGTGTCTGGGGAGATTGCCAATGGATTCATATCAGCCGCCCGAGCATGTACCTCGCTGCCAACGATGAGTAGCCCGGATTGTCACCCTATTGCAAGTTCAGCATGGGTTCTAACCGAGCGGCATAATTTCTATACGAGAGACACTATGGCGGGCTAAAAGTGCCGCGAGGAAGGTAAAAACAGACGATCCCTCTGGAGCGACGCTATCCGCTGGTTTTCCCGATTTCCAACGCAAAAACCCCCGCACAGTTACCTGTACGGGGGTTTGCGTTATAACTAGCCTGACGATGACCTACTTTCACACGTGTTGACGCACTATCATCGGCGCAAAGTCGTTTCACGGTCCTGTTC
>JANXSS010000099.1 GCA_025356535.1 Herminiimonas sp. | reverse complement strand
CCCCCCCCCCCCCCGCGGCAGGTCAGCGCAGGCCTGCGATGTAGTCGGCCACGGCCTGCATTTCCTCGTCCGAAAGACGCTTCGAAATGGTCGACATCTGGATGCTGTTCTAGCGCGCGCCGGTGCGGAAATTGACCAGCTGCGCGGTCGTGTATTCCTGATGCTGGCCACCGAGACGGGCAAACTGTGCCGGAATGCCGGCGCCGTTCGGTCCATGGCAGGATGCGCATGCCGGCACGTTCTTGTCGGCGATGCCGGCGCGATAGATGCGCTTGCCCAGTTCGACCGTATCCTTGTTCTTTGCCGCACCCGGCTTTGCCGGCTGCTTGTCCATGTAGGCGGCGATGTTCTTCATCTCGTCGTCGGTGAGCATGGTGGCGTAAGGCGTCATGATCGGATTCTTGCGATCCGGACCCTTGAAGTTGACCAGCTGCTTGTAGACATAGGCTTCATGCTGGCCGGCCAGCTTCGGATTCTGCGCGATCGTCGAGGCACCGGCAGCACCGTGGCAGGAGACGCAGGCGGGCAGGCCGCGCGCGGCGTCGCCATTGGTATAGATCGCTTCGCCTTTTGCGGGATCAGCGGCCACGGCCTTTTTTTCTTCGGCTGCATGCACCAGCGATGATGCTGCGAGTGCGACGATTGCCATGGACCTGGCGACGGACAGAAAGACACGATTCATTCAAACACCCTGAGACTCGATATGGAAATTTTTGCAGTGGCAAAGGCTATGCTGTTATCGTGTTCGACTTCGCGATATCGGCACGTCCGCACGGAACCCCGTATTGTACAATAGCTTTCCGGCATTTTCGCCGCCCCGCCGTCTTTTCTGCGCCGCCCGCTGTCTCTTCTCTTCCTCCTATGTCCCAACTCTGGCAAGCCCGCTTTTTCACCACGGTGAACCATCTTCGTGATCTGCCGTCCACCGTTGTGCCCGAAATCGCCTTTGCAGGACGCTCCAACGCCGGCAAGTCGACAGCGATCAACATTCTGTGCAACCAGAAAAAGCTGGCTTTCGCATCGAAGACACCAGGTCGCACGCAGCACATCAATTACTTCTCGATCGGTGGTGCGCAGGTCGGGCAGCATCGCAAGGACCTGACCAAGCTCGAGGAAATCCGCGCCCTGCTGGTCGACCTGCCCGGTTATGGTTATGCGCAAGTGTCCGGCTCGGCAAAACTGCACTGGCAGCAGTTGCTGGGCGAGTATGTACAGCATCGCACCCAGCTCGCGGCCCTGGTGCTGATCATCGATGCAAGGAGACCTTTCACCGACCTCGATATCCAGATGCTCGAATGGTTTGCGCCCACCGGCAAGCCGATCCACTGCATCCTCACCAAGGCCGATAAACTCAATCGCAACGAGCAGGCCAATGCCATGCGGGACGCCCGAGCGGTGCTGGCGCGTTATGTCGATGCGCAGGGTGCGGCGTTTCCCTTTACCCTGCAGCTTTTTTCAGCACTCAAGCGGGTCGGCATCGAGGAAGCTGATGCGCAGATTTCGGCGCTCGTCGGCCTGACTGCCGCCGCCGTGCCGCCAGCGGGCGGTGCGCTGCCAGCGCCCGATGTGATGGAAGCCACGATGGCAACGGATGCGACGCGCGACGCAGCAACAGCGGCATCCGGCAGGACTACTGGCAACGATGCATTTGCCACAGATGAAAAAAAGCCCTGAAGAAAGGGGATTATCTTCAGGGCAGTAATGCCGTTTCGCTATCGCGATCCGACCCCGCTCAGGGAGGAGAAGCGGGAGGCAAGTTTGTTGCCTGCTCATGAGAGCAGGGTTTCCCGAAAAAGTTTCATGTAAATTTCGTTATTCTTAAAATTTTACTGGCCCATCATGACCATTCTGACTCCCCTTCCGCTGACGCCGTCGACTTTTCCCGCAGTGCGCATGCGCCGCATGCGCAGGGATGCATTTTCACGCGCCATGGTGCGTGAGCATGTGCTCATGCCGTCGGACCTCATCTATCCGGTCTTCATTCTCGAAGGCGTGCAGCAGCGCGAAGAAATCGCTTCGATGCCGGGCGTCGAGCGCCTGTCGGTCGACCTGTTGCTGGAAGTGGCTGAAGATTGCGTTGCGCTGGGCATTCCGGTAATGGCACTTTTTCCCGTCATAAACCCGGCGCTGAAGACGCCGGACGGTGTCGAGGCAACCAATCCGAAAGGCCTTATACCGCGCGCGGTGCGTGCCCTCAAGGAGCGGTTTCCGGAGCTCGGCATCCTCACCGACGTCGCCCTCGATCCGTACACAAGCCATGGCCAGGACGGCGTGCTCGACCATAACGGCTATGTCATGAATGACGAAACCTGCGCCATGCTGGTACGCCAGGCATTGAACCAGGCAGAAGCGGGCGTCGACATCGTCGCGCCTTCCGACATGATGGATGGCCGCATCGGCATCATCCGCGCGGCGCTCGAGGCGCATCGCTTCATCCATACCCGGATCATGGCTTATTCGGCAAAATACGCCTCGGCGTTCTACGGTCCGTTTCGCGAAGCGGTCGGCTCCTCGACCAACCTCGGCAAGAGCGACAAGGCGACCTACCAGATGGACCCGGCAAACAGCGATGAGGCGCTGCGCGAGGTCGCGCTCGACCTGGCCGAAGGCGCCGACATGGTCATGGTCAAGCCGGGCATGCCGTATCTTGACATCGTGCGGCGTGTCAAAGATACCTTCAAGGTGCCGACCTTTGCCTACCAGGTCAGCGGCGAGTACGCGATGATCATGGCCGCGTCCCAGAACGGCTGGATCGATCACGACAAGGCGATGATGGAAGCGATGATGGCATTCAAGCGCGCCGGCGCCGATGGCGTGCTGACGTATTTTGCGCGGGACATTGCCCGGCATCTGAAGCTGCGCTAAAGCACAATCCGGAATGGCGCATGCGTGAGGCGTATGGATTCAGCCCACAGTGCAAGGCGCAGGGAGCGCCGTGAACCGTGGGCTACACAATAGCGCTGCAACGCCGCAATGTGGTTCGAAGCGGTGCGTAGCGCATGCACGCCATTACGAAATCTGCTCTGGAACTCACAGGGCAAGGCGCGTGGGTTTTTACGTCGCCTGCAATGCCCTGTCTTATTTGTTCGGCTGCGGCGTCAGGCGCAGGTAAGGCCGCGCCGCCGTGAACCCCTTCGGATATTTTTGCTGGATCACCGCCTCGTCCTGCACCGACAGCGGAATGATGACATCGTCGCCGTCGCGCCAGTTACCGGGCGTTGCCACCGTATAGCCATCGGTCAGTTGCAGCGCATCGATGACGCGCAGGATTTCATCGAAATTGCGACCGGTGCTCATCGGATAGGTGATCATCAGCCGCACCTTCTTCTTCGGATCGATGACGAACAGCGAGCGCACCGTCATCGTCTCCGACTGGTTCGGATGGATCATGTCATAGAGGCTCGACACCGACTTGTCGGCGTCGGCAATGATCGGAAAGCCGACGACGGTCTTCTGCGTGTCCTCGATGTCCTTTATCCACTGCACATGCTTGTCGGCCGAGTCGACCGACAGGGCAATCGCCTTGACATTGCGGCGGTCGAATTCCGGTTTCAGCTTTGCCGTCAGGCCCAGTTCGGTCGTGCAGACCGGCGTGAAATCGGCCGGATGGGAAAACAGCACCACCCAGGCGTCACCCGCCCATTCATGGAAATGCAGTTTGCCGAGCGAGGAATCCTGCGTGAAGTCCGGTGCGATGTCGCCTAATCGTAAGGTCATGTGCAACTCCTTGAATGATGAAAGAACAACGCTTCACTATACTCCAGCAAGGTCGCCGCCGAAGCATGCGGGACAGGCAATCAGGCTCGGGTCCTGCCATGCGTCATGCGGCAACTGCGCTTGCGCAATCACGAAGGCGCAAGCGCAGACAGGGAACGGGTGAAGCGTTGCGGATTCTGATAGCCGATGATCCGGCTGCCGGCGATTTCGCGGCCGGCCTTGTCGAACAGGATGATGCCGGGCGGGCCGAAAAGGCCAAAGCGCTTGAGCAACTCACGGTCCTGCAGGTCGTTTGCCGTCACGTCCGCCTGCAGCAGGATGGTGTTGGCAAGCTGCTCGCGCACGCTGCGGTCGGTGAAAGTGAATTTTTCCATTTCCTTGCACGAGACGCACCAGTCCGCATAGAAGTCGAGCAGGATGGTCTTGCCGCTGGTGTTGGCCAACAGCGTATCGAGCTGCGCCGATGATTTGACACGGGAAAATACAAGACTTTTCTTAGACTGTCCGCCAAGGTGTGCGAGCGGCTGCAGCACATCGCGCCCGCCGGTTGCAATGCCGGCGACCTGCGCAAGACCCAGTGCCACGGCAACCAGCCCGACCGCCTTGAACAGCCAGCCCGGTGATGCCGACCAGAGCAGATAGGCGCCATACCCGGTTCCCAGCAGTGCCCATCCGGACATCTGCAACAAGACCGGCAACAGCGGCGAAACCATCCACAAGGCCATGCCCAGCATGAGGACGCCGAACAGGCGCTTGACGGCATCCATCCAGAGACCGGCGCGTGGCAGCAATGCGCCAGCCGACAGGCCGACCAACAGCAGCGGCACGCTCATGCCGACGGCCAGGGCAAACAATGCGCTGCCGCCAATGACGACATCGCGGGTCTGGCTGATGTAGACCAGCGCACCGGCAAGCGGCGCAGCCACGCAGGGGCCGACGATCAGTGCCGACAGGGCACCCATGACGAACACGCCGGCGAGCTTGCCGGCACGCTGGTTTTGCGAAACCGCACTCAGGCGAGCCTGCACCGCTCCCGGCATCTGCAGCGTGTAAAGATCGAACATCGACAGCGCCAGCATGATCAACAGCAAGCCGAACGCGCCGAGCATCCAGGGATTCTGCAGGCTGGCCGCCAGGCCTTCTCCGGCCAGGCCGGCAGCCACGCCAAGCGCCGTATAGACGATTGCCATGCCCAGCGCATACATCAACGAGAGCAGAAACCCCCGCCCACGGGAGACGCCGGCCCCTTCACCGACAATAATCGACGACAGTATCGGCACCATCGGCAGCACGCAGGGCGTAAAGGCCAGGCCGAGACCGAGCAGCATGAAAAGCGGAACGATCGTCAATAGCTTGCCGCTCTTTAATGCCGATGCCAGTCCGGTCGCGCCATCGTCCGCCTCCAACCGGCGGTTTGTATCGACTGTTGCAAGCGGCCGGGAAGGCGTCTGACTCGATTGACCAGCCGCCGAGGACGATGTCGCGGCTCCCGATACGGCTGCCTTGCTGAGCGGATCGCCTGTTCCAGCCACCCCCTTCAGACGCGATAGCAAGCCACCGCCGCCACCGAGCTGCGCCTGCTTTTCCATCGGCGCATAGCACAGACCCTGATCGGCACACCCCTGGCTGGTCGCCACCACCGTGAACGGCCCGCTACTCTCCACAGGTAGCAGGATCGTTACCGCATGGCGATAGGTCTCTACGTTGCGGTTGAATGTTTCATCGAACTTGACCTTGCCAGCGGGGAAAACAGCGGCACCGAGCGTGGCACCCTCCGCCTTGAAACCGAACCGTTCGCGATACATGTAATAGCCGTCGGCAATTGCATAGGTAACGGCAACGGTCTTCGCATCGCGCAGTACCGCGGAGAACTTGAAGGCGCTGTCCGGATCGAGATAGTCATCGGCCGCCTGCGCACTGCCAAGGCCCGCAGCAACGCTGGCCAATAACAAAAGCGCCAGTGCGATCAGCCTGGTGAAAAGGCGCAACGACCGGACCGCGCCGCGTTGCAAGGTACTGGACATCGGCATCTTTGCTGCACTCCACTTTTAACCAGGACACATCGGGATTATGGCTCCCTTGTCCGATTATTGCCTGCCAATGCAAAAAACCAGGCATCAGCCTGGTTTTTCTCTGCAACATTGAAGCCGACTGGCTTTACTCGACGGTCGTCACTTCATCTGCATCGCTGACTTCAGGACGATCAAGCAGTTCGACGTACGCCATCGGCGCATTGTCACCAACCCGGAAACCCATTTTCAGAATGCGCAGGTAACCGCCGTTACGATTAGCGTAGCGTGGCCCGAGTTCGGCGAAAAGCTTGACAACCATCTCGCGGTCACGCAGGCGGTCGAAAGCCAGGCGCTTGTTTGCCAGCGTGTTGGTCTTGCCCAGCGTCAGGATTGGCTCGATAACGCGGCGCAATTCCTTTGCCTTCGGTACCGTGGTCTTAATCGCCTCGTGGCGCAGCAAGGAAACCGTCATGTTGCGCAACATTGCAAGACGGTGGGAAGAGGTACGATTTAATTTACGCAAGCCATGACGATGACGCATGATGATTCCTTTTACAGGTTAAGTTTTAATCCAGCTCTTCTATCGGAAGCGCATTTGATGCGCTCCGCGGGCCGGTAAGGTGCAGTTCGTTATTACTTCTCAAGCCCGGCAGGTGGCCAGTTTTCCAGCTTCATGCCAAGTGTCAGACCGCGCGACGCCAGGACTTCCTTGATTTCGTTGAGCGACTTGCGGCCCAGGTTTGGCGTCTTCAGCAGTTCATTCTCGCTGCGCTGGATCAGGTCGCCGATGTAGTAGATGTTTTCGGCCTTGAGGCAGTTCGCAGAACGCACGGTCAGCTCCAGGTCGTCGACCGGGCGCAGCAGGATCGGATCGACCGACGGTGCACGCGACGGCGCTTCAGCGGCCGCCTCGGTGCCTTCGAGGGCAGCGAAGACATTAAGCTGATCGACCAGCACACGTGCCGACTGGCGGATCGCTTCTTCAGGGGAAATCACGCCATTCGTCTCGATGTTGATGACCAGCTTGTCGAGGTCGGTGCGCTGCTCGACCCGGGCCGATTCGACCGAATAAGATACCCGACGCACTGGGGAAAACGATGCATCGAGGATGATGCGGCCAATCGTCTTGTTCGCATCTTCGGAAAGGCGACGCACGTTACCGGGCACATAACCGCGGCCTTTTTCAACCTTGATCTGCATGTCCAGCTTGCCACCGGCCGTCAGGTTTGCAATCACGTGATCCGGATTGATCAGCTCGACATCATGCGGCAGGTCGATGTCCGATGCCAGCACCGCGCCTTCGCCATCCTTCTTCAGGGTCAGCGTCACTTCGTCACGATTATGCAGCTTGAAGACCACGCCCTTCAAGTTCAGCAGCATGTCGACAACGTCTTCCTGAACGCCGTCCAGGGAAGAGTACTCATGCACGACGCCTGCAATCGTTACCTCAGTCGGTGCATAGCCGACCATCGACGACAACAAGACGCGGCGCAACGCATTACCCAGCGTATGCCCATAACCACGCTCAAAAGGCTCCATGACGACCATGGCATGCCCTGCTCCGAGTGCTTCGACTTCGATGATGCGTGGCTTCAACAAACTGTTTTGCATGTAATTTCCTTTTCAATACCCTCGGCTCGTTACGCCGATAAGGCTGAACTGATTATCCGGACCTGCCAATTTCACACCTGCTATCGACCGCAAACCGGTGCGGCCACCTTCATCAAGACAGCCCTGAGCGCAACTGCCCGCAACCACCGGCATGCGAACCAACCGCTTGACCGTGTCCGCTCAGAACGAATTGATTAACGTGAATACAATTCGACGATGAGCGATTCGTTCACATCCATCGCGATTTCGCTACGATCAGGAAGCGTACGGAAGGTGCCTTCCATTTTCTTGGAATCGACCGAAACCCATGACGGCATGCCGGACTGCTCTGCAAGCGAAAGGGCTTCCACGATCCGGACCTGCTTTTTCGACTTCTCCCGAACGGCGATGATGTCACCTGGCTTGACCTGGTACGACGGAATGTTCACAACCGTACCATTGACGGTGAAAGCCTTGTGCGAAGTTAACTGACGCGCTTCGGCACGGGTCGAACCGAAGCCCATGCGGTAGATGACGTTGTCGAGACGGGTCTCGAGCAGCTTGAGCAGGGTTTCGCCGGTATTGCCCTTGCGACGGTCGGCTTCGGCAAAGTAGCGACGGAACTGGCGCTCGAGGATACCGTACATGCGCTTGACCTTTTGCTTCTCGCGCAATTGATTGCCGTAGTCGGAAGTCCGAGCGCCTGAAGTGCGACCGTGTTGACCTGGCTTCGAATCAAGCTTGCACTTCGAGTCGAGCGAGCGGCGCGCGCTTTTCAGGAAAAGGTCGGTGCCTTCGCGACGGGATAACTTTGCTTTTGGTCCAATATAACGTGCCACGGAATTTCCTTTATTAATGACGCTCCACGCCCTCCTAAAGAAGGCGCATGCTGAGCGCTAGTCCGAACTGCCTGGAGTCGGACGGTGGGCTTAAGAACAAAACCCGCTACGTTAAATAGCGGGTCAGATGAATCGAAACATATCTTTGCCGTAGCAAAACCTCGGAGACTGCTGCACGCCGAACCACAGCACGCCCCAGGCTGCACGACCAGGACTTAATTCAGATGCGACGACGCTTTGGCGGACGGCAACCGTTGTGCGGCACCGGCGTTACATCCTGGATCTGCGTGATCTTGATGCCCAGATTGTTCAGTGCGCGCACAGCGGACTCACGACCAGGACCAGGGCCCTTGATACGCACTTCCAGGTTCTTGACGCCACACTCAACCGCAACCTTACCGGCAGCCTCGGCGGCAACCTGTGCTGCGAAAGGCGTCGATTTCCGCGAACCCTTGAAACCGGCACCACCGGAGGTCGCCCATGACAGCGCATTGCCCTGGCGATCGGTGATCGTGATGATCGTGTTGTTGAACGACGCGTGGATGTGCGCGATGCCTTCAGCAACATTCTTCTTGACTTTCTTGCGCACGCGAGCTGCAGCGGCGTTGTTTGGTGCTTTTGCCATGATGATTTCCTAGAATCCGACTGTGCGTCGACCTGACGGCCTTGCGGCCGGCAGGGTTATTTCTTCAGCGACTGTGCTGCTTTGCGTGGGCCTTTGCGGGTACGCGCATTGGTACGGGTACGCTGACCACGGCAAGGCAAACCTTTGCGATGCCGCATACCGCGATAGCAACCGAGATCCATCAACCGCTTGATGTTCATCGAGATCTCGCGACGCAGGTCGCCCTCGACGATGAACTTGGCGATCTCGTCACGCAGCTTCTCGAGCTCGTTATCGTCCAGGTCCTTGACCTTTTTGTCGGTCGCAATACCCGTCTTGACGCAGATTTCCTGCGCACGTGGACGGCCTACACCGTAGATGGCTGTCAGGCCAATTACCGTGTGCTGATGATTTGGGATGTTTACCCCTGCAATACGTGCCATTCGTTATTCCTCAATAAATAACGTTAATTAACCCTGGCGCTGTTTATGGCGCGGTTCGATACAGATCACGCGCACTACACCCTTGCGCTTGATGATCTTGCAGTTGCGGCAGATCCGCTTGACTGATGCGAGCACTTTCATTTTTGCCCTCTTTCTCTTTAAACTGGATGATTGCAGGAGCGAGAGTGTTGTAACACCACGCTGTCCCCAAAACTACTCTCGTTACCAAAACTATTTTGTTCGAAACACGATGCGCGCCCGGCTCAGGTCGTAGGGGGTCAATTCAACCGTAACTTTGTCTCCAGGCAAAATCCGAATGTAGTTCATTCGCATCTTGCCGGAAATGTGCCCAAGCACCACATGCCCGTTCTCAAGTTTGACCCTGAAGGTGGCATTCGGAAGATTCTCCAGAATTTCGCCCTGCATTTGAATTACGTCGTCTTTTGCCATTCGTTCTGTCCGTTTTCCTGGACGCTCAACGCGTCGGAACTCCGCCTTTAAAATTCGATTTGCGGAGCAGCGATTCGTACTGCTGCGACATCACGTAGTTCTGCACCTGCGCCATGAAATCCATGGTCACCACCACAATGATCAGCAACGAGGTACCACCGAAATAAAACGGCACCTTCCAGCGTGCGATCAAAAACTCCGGCAAGAGACAAACCAGGGTGATGTAGACAGCACCCGCAAGCGTAAGCCGCGTCAGGATCCGGTCTATATAACGCGCCGTCTGGTCGCCTGGCCGGATACCCGGCACGAAGGCACCGCTCTTCTTCAGGTTGTCTGCCGTTTCCTTGCTGTTGAAAACCAGCGCGGTGTAAAAGAAGCAGAAAAACACAATTGCGGTTGCATACAGAAGTGCATGGATCGGCTCACCAGGCGCCATCGATGCAGCCAGATCCTTCAGAAACCGGATGAACGGATTCGTGCTGTCGCCAGCCGAGGTGAACCAGCTGACGATCGTCGATGGAAACAGAATGATGGACGACGCAAAGATCGGCGGGATCACACCAGCCATGTTCAACTTCAGCGGCAGGTGACTGCTCTGACCACCATAAATCTTGTTACCAACTTGCCGCTTCGCATAGTTGACCAAAATCTTGCGCTGACCGCGCTCAATGAACACCACCAGGAAGGTCACGGCCGCAACAATCAGGACAATCAGGATCGCTGACAACGCATTCATCGAGCCGGTTGCAACCAATTCGAACAGGCCGCCAACTGCGTTCGGCAACCCGGCCGCGATACCGGCAAAAATGATGATCGAAATCCCGTTGCCCAAGCCGCGCTCTGTAATCTGCTCGCCTAGCCACATCAAGAACATCGTACCGGTCAAGAGGGTCACTACAGTCGTGAACCGAAACGCATAGCCCGGATCGATCACCAAGCCGGCCTGCGACTCCAACGCCACCGCTATGCCGAGTGCCTGAAATGTCGCCAGCAGCAAGGTACCGTAACGGGTGTATTGCGTTATCTTGCGCCGACCCGATTCGCCCTCTTTTTTCAATGCTTCCAACTGCGGCGAGACGATCGACATCAACTGCATGATGATCGACGCCGAAATGTACGGCATGATACCCAGAGCAAAAATAGTGAACCGCGACAGTGCTCCGCCCGAAAACATGTTGAACATCCCCAGGATGCCGCCCTGGTTTTGCTTGAACAGTTGCGCCAGCTGGGTCGGATCGATGCCCGGCACAGGAATGTGCGCACCGATACGGTAAACCACCAGCGCGCCAAGCAGGAACCACAAACGATTCCATGGGAAACCGCTGGCAGCGCTTTTCGCAGATTGAGGAGTCGTAGCCACTTTTCGCTCCCTCAGGACAACAGACTAGGCAATCGAACCGCCTGCAGCTTCAATCGCGGCGCGTGCGCCCTTCGTAGCGATCAAGCCTTTCAAGGTTACCTTCTTCGTCAGTTCGCCGGAAAGAATCACCCGAACCACGCGTGCCAGCTCACCGACGAGACCTGCCTGCTTCAATACCAGGACATCGATTTCAGCGGGCAAATTCTCAAGATCCGACAGGCGCACTTCAGCCTTGTACGGCGTCGCCATTGACTTGAAGCCGCGCTTTGGAAGGCGCCGCTGCAGTGGCATCTGACCACCCTCAAAGCCAACCTTGTGGAAACCACCTGCGCGGGACTTTTGGCCCTTGTGGCCACGACCGGCTGTTTTACCGATGCCGGAGCCGATGCCGCGACCGACCCGACGCTTGTAGTGCTTGGCGCCATCTGTTGGCTGAATTGTATTTAATTCCATGATTTGCTCCAGGCGAAGGCGTCAGCCTTACGCCACTACTTTCACGAGATACGACACCTTGTTGATCATGCCGCGCACCGCCGGCGTGTCTTCGAGTTCCGAAACCGAATTGATGCCGCGCAGACCGAGACCGCGGACGGTTCCACGATGCGTTTCGCGCGTACCGATCAACCCTTTGACCAGGGTAACCTTGACGGTTTTCTTTTCTGCAGTTGCCATTTAATTCCCCTTAGCCCAGGATTTCTTCGATCGACTTGCCACGCTTGGCAGCAATCTCCGAAGGCGTGTTCATCTTTGCAAGGCCGTCCAGCGTTGCACGGACCATGTTGTACGGATTGGTCGAGCCATTCGACTTGGCTACTACGTTGGTCACGCCCATGACTTCGAAGATCGCGCGCATCGGGCCACCGGCGATGACACCAGTACCGTCTTTGGCAGGCGCCATCAGCACCGACGAGGCGCCGTGCTTACCGGTCACGGTATGCTGCAACGTGCCGTTCTTCAGAGTGACTTTGATCATCTTGCGACGCGCTTCTTCCATCGCCTTCTGGACAGCAACCGGAACTTCCTTCGACTTGCCCTTGCCCATGCCGATGCGGCCATCGCCGTCACCAACGACAGCCAGTGCTGCGAAACCCATGATCCGGCCACCCTTGACCACTTTGGTCACACGGTTGACTGCGATCATCTTTTCGCGCATGCCGTCATCCGGCTTCTCGCTTTGCATCTTCTGTTGCATCTTTGCCATGACGATTTTTCCTTAGAACTTCAGACCGGCTTCGCGTGCAGCTTCTGCTACAGCTTTGACGCGGCCGTGATAACGGAAACCGGAGCGGTCGAATGCAACCGAATCGATACCGGCCTTGAGAGCTTTTTCAGCAACGCGCTTGCCGACGACTGAAGCAGCAGCAGCGTTACCGCCCTTGCCCGTCTTGCCGGCCAGTTCCAACCGCACTTCTGCTTCCAGCGTTGAAGCCGATGCAAGAATCTGCGCATCCGGGCTAATGATGGTCGCGTAGATATGCGAATTGGTACGATGCACCGCAAGCCGATTGACTTTCAGCTCTGCGATTTTCGCGCGAGTCTGGCGACCGCGACGCAAGCGTGATTGTTTCTTATCCATCATCAACCCCTATTACTTCTTCTTGGTTTCTTTAAGCACGACTCGTTCATCCGAGTACCGAACGCCCTTGCCCTTGTATGGCTCTGGCGGACGATAAGCGCGGATTTCCGCTGCCACCTGGCCGACCTGCTGACGATTGTTACCCTTGATCAGGATCTCGGTCGGCGTCGGTGTCGCACACGTTACGCCATCAGGCATCTGGTGCACGACCGGATGCGAGAAACCCAGTGTCAGGTTCAACTTGTCGCCCTGCGCCTGCGCCTTGTAGCCCACGCCAACCAGCAACAACTTCTTCTCGAAGCCTTTGGTCACACCGGTGACCATGTTGTTGACCAGCGCGCGCAGCGTACCGGACATCGCATTGGCCTCACGGCTATCGTTAGCGGCTTCAAACTTCAGCGTACCGTCGTTATTCACAACGATGACCTGACCGGTCAGTACTTGAATCAGCGCGCCCAACGGGCCCTTTACTACGATCTGCTCAGCCGTGATAGTCGCTTCCGCGCCCTTCGGCAATGCAATCGGCATTTTTCCTACACGTGACATATCCGACTCCTTAAGCGACGTAGCAAATGACTTCGCCACCGACACCGGTTGCGCGTGCCTTGCGATCGGTCATCACGCCCTGGGGCGTCGAGACGATCGCAACGCCGAGGCCGTTCATGACGTTCGGAATATCGTCCTTGCCCTTGTAGACGCGCAACCCTGGACGGGATACCCGCTCGAGGCGCTCAATGACAGGACGGCCTGCATAATACTTCAAACCGATTTTCAATTCCGCCTTGCCCGCATCTTCGGACACTGCGAAATCTTCAATGTAACCCTCGTCCTTGAGGACGTTGGCAATTGCAATCTTGACCTTGGAAGATGGCATTGCTACCGATACCTTCTGGACAACCTGCGCATTGCGGATACGGGTCAGCATATCGGCGATAGGATCACTCATACTCATAGCTTAGTCTCCTATTACCAGCTGGCTTTGGTCATGCCCGGGATCTCGCCACGCATGGCAATTTCACGGAGCTTGGTACGGCCCAGACCGAATTTACGGAAAGTGCCACGCGGGCGACCAGTCAGTGCGCAACGATTTCGTTGGCGGGTCGGTGCCGAGTTACGGGGCAGCGCCTGGAGTTTCAGGCGCGCTTCGTAGCGCTCTTCTTCCGACTTCGATTGGTCATCAATGATTGCCTTCAATTCGGCACGCTTGCCAGCGAATTTCTTCACCAGGTCTGCACGCTTGATCTCACGGTT
>JANXSS010000035.1 GCA_025356535.1 Herminiimonas sp. | reverse complement strand
CATCTTCTTCTTGCCCGAAAACTCCACGTCGGAAAAGCTGGTTTGTTTCATCATGAAAGCTCGAAAAAACTCGGTACACAATTGTAACGGCACAGCAGATGGGACGGCGCAAGCTCAGCAATAAATCAGCGGTTCCCTAGGGCGACCGACTGCAACAGCGCATTGACCTTGCGGCTGTCGTTGGCCGCTTTTTCCTTGATGCCGCTTTCCATGCGCACCTGCTCGGTGATGTCGGTTGCAAACTTGACCACCTTGTAGGGCTTGCCGTTGAGGTCGAGGATCGGATTGTAGGTCGCCTGGATCCAGACCACCTTGCCGTTGTTGCCCAGGCGCTTGTAACGGCCACTGTCGAATTCGCCGCGGTTGAGCTTTTGCCAGAAGCGCTTGTATTCGGCGCTGGCGGCATATTCGTCTTCGCAGAAGTTGCGGTGGTGTTCGCCCTTGATGTCCGAGAGGGCGTAATCCATGACTGCCAGGAAGTTTTCGTTGGCGTCGAGGATGATGCCGTTCATGTCGAACTCGATGACGGCCTGGGCCTTGTCCATGGCACTGACCTTGCCCTCGAATTCGACGTTGGCCATCCGCGCGGCCGTTATGTCGGAGGCGAACTTGACGACCTTGAACGGCTTGCCGTCGGCGTCGAAGATCGGATTGTAGGACGCTGTCAGCCACACTTCCCGGCCGTCCTTGGTAAGGCGCTTGTATTCGCCGGATTCGAACTGGCCGGCGCCCAGCTTTTTCCAGAAGTCGGCATACACTGCGCTGCCTGCGTAATCCTTTTGACAGAACATGCGGTGATGCCTGCCGACGATTTCGTCGAGCCCATAGCCCATCGTGCTGAGGAAATTCTCGTTGGCGGTGATGATGGTGCCGTCGAGGTTGAATTCGATGACTGCCTGCGACTTGCTGATGGCGTTCGTCTTGCCTTCGAATTCCGCATTTTTTTGCTTGCTGGCGGTGATGTCGGTGGCAAACTTGATCACCTTGTACGGCTTGCCGTGCGCGTCCAGTATCGGATTGTAGGAAGCGTTGATCCAGACTTCACGTCCGCCCTTGGCTATGCGCTTGTAGTCGGCCTGGTCGAATTCGCCGCGGCCAAGGCGTTCCCAGAACTGCTTGTAGGCCGGCGTGGCGGCGTAGGCTGGCTCGCAGAACATTGCATGATGCTTGCCCTGCACTTCTTCCAGCGTATAACCCAGCGTCTTGAGGAAATTTTCATTCGCATTGATGATCGTGCCATCGAGCTCGAACTCGATGACCGCCTGCACCCGGTTGAGGGCCGTGCTGATTGCCTGCAGGTCCAGCTCGTGCGACTGCGCTACCGTCTTCGTGATTTCCATTTTTGTCCCCGGATTGGTTGTGCCAATACAGGGCGAATTACCCTGCGAATTAATTGCGTGGCATAAAGTATTGTCTTAACAAAATATTTTTTCCAGCACGCAAAACACAATTCTGACCAACGAAACGGGCGCACTGGTTGACTGCAGAATCGATGACCGGGCAACCGCGCGCCACGCGTGACTGCGCTACATCGGAAGAGCATGGCGGCCATCGACACATCGATTGCAACCGAAGAAGTTTGAGATTATCGGGAACGTGGAGGCACTGCGAAACAAGCGACGACGATCGAGGAAGGCCCAAGTGAAGGCGTAAAAAAACCGGCGTGTCGACAACGCCGGTTTTACATGTCTGGTGCCGATGCTCGAGGCGATCGGCGAACCTGCTGGATATTCTGCAACCGGTCAAGACACCACGTTTGGGGAACGCCTTGTAGTCTTGCCTGATCAGCAGGCCAACGAATTTATGATAGCGCAGGAAACTATCGGATATGGTGCGCTGGCGCACAGAGCGAATGCAAAACCCGATTGCTTGCCGGGTTGCAGAGTGCCAACCCCTTTTTTTACAGCCTGAATTTACTCAACAGCACTGCGGTTTGCAAGCCGGCGCTGGCGAGCGGCGCCATCGCTGCCCGCAGGCGGATGCACGAGTCGACCATGAGGCGGGATGCGGCAGCGGCGGCTTCGATCGGCGTTGCCGCGTCGGCGCGGGCTTCTTCCATGCGTTGGCGCAGTCGTTCCAGCTGCGGACGATGTATTTCCGGCGCGCTATCGATGCATGACTGCAACAGCTGGCGGCGGAATTCGTCGTACGCCACGGGATCCTTTGCGTGCAGTGCGACCAGGGTTTCGAAAGCGGGCAATTGCATGACTGAATTCACGTTGTTTCCTGTTGTCTTATTGATAACAGAATGCATAGTGAAGACTGTCGGTCTCAACGCTTATTTTCATTGCGATAAAGCCAACGCAAAAACGAAGTGCGCAATCTCAGCAATCCACGCCGGATGTGTGTGACACTTCCGGCAGGCATTGCAAGCGACTGGCCTCAGGCGCGACTGTTGAATCCATCAGGAAACGAAAACACGTTTCCTTCACGGCTCATCACGCCATGCTGGGCGGTGTCGAGTGCCGCCATCAGCGCGAGCATCTCGGCTAACCAGGGATAGCGGCCAAAGCGTGCTGCCGCATTGCGCTTTGCCATGCCGGCGACGGCAGCTTCCGTAAATACCGTTGGCCTGGAGGCGCGAAAGACGCCGCCATGCAACTGCGCCCTCTCGCCAAGGTACGCCAGCGCGTAGGCCCGCCGTGCGCCGATCGCGGCTTCGGTTGGCAGCGCCGGCACGACCTCGAGAAAAGCGCAGCGGCGGCGATACGCCGCCCAGTCGCCGGCAAGCGCCGCGCCGGTTTCCCTGCCCGTGCTCGGCTCATGCATGTCTGTAACGGCCGTCGACGACAGCGCAACGTTTGCCTGCGGCGGTGCCACGCTTGGCGAACCCGACGCCCCGCTTTCCAGGATCAGTTCCATTTTCTTCCTCGTCATCCAGAGCGCGGATCTGTTGCGGGCGGCGCGCATACCCGTTGTGGAAGGCATTGCTTCACAGATTGAGAATATTTGATAAGAAATTTGGTACGTATCAGAAAGCTTTCCCTTTTGATGTAGGAAAACAGGAAGTGTCGCGGTGCGGCCACAGTTGCAGCGCGGATGCGTACCGCCAACCTGCGATAGCCTAGAAGCGTTCGTGCGCCGTAAGATAGCGCCACTGGCCTTGCGCAAGACCGGCCATCGGCAGGCGGCCGACGCGGATGCGCCGCATGCCGGTTGCCTGCAGGCCGACGGCTTCGCACATCACGGTGATGTGCCCGGTCTTCAACGCCTTGGCAGCGAAGCGCAGGCGTGTCTCGTTTTGCCAGCTGACCTTGACCGGCCCGGGCGGGCGGCCCGGCAACGGTATGCCGGCATTCAAACGGGCCAGGCCATCGGCCTGTATCTGGCCTTGCACATCGACGACGAATTCATGTTCGATGCGACTGGCGTCGTCGACGAGCTTGCGGGTAACCCGGAAGTCCTGTGTCAGCACGACCAGGCCGCTGGCCACTTTCCCCAGGGGCGCAGCCAGCGTCAGTGCGCTCAGGTGGCGACGCAGCATGCGCTGGCCGGAGCGGTCATCGGCGGCGCGCGCAGCCGGCGTCAGCAATGCCAGCAGGGGCGCGGCATCGGCCAGCGCCTCCAGTCCGGCGGGCTTGTTGAGCAGGATCGTCACCGGTGGCTGCGGGGCGAGTGTCGCATCCGGATGCAGGCTGACCGCTTCGCTGCCCACGCGATGTCCCGGCTCCTCGACGACCACGCCGTCGACCGTCACCCAGCCGCCTTCGATGTATTGCTCGGCTTCGCGCCGCGAGCAGATGAAGCGTTCGGCGACATGTTTTGCAAGGCGGATCGATTCAGTCATGTTCGGTATTCCAGGCGGCGAAGCGCCGATTGTAACCGTGCCGCGCCGCGGCATGCCGCGATCCTGCGCGCCAGGCCGGTGCCGCTTCAGCCGCCAGCAAGCGCGGGCAGGGCCGCATGCGCAGCGCCGCCCGGGGCGCTGGCTGCCCGAATGGCGCGCAGCGGTATGACGAAGCGCACGCAGGTGCCGCCGGGCAGATGCGAAACGATGCAGCTCGCACCGAGCTTCTGCGCCCGGATCTGCATGTTGTCGAGGCCCCGGCCGCCACGCGCACGGGCGGGATCGAAGCCGACACCGTTGTCGGTGATCTCGATTGCCAGCGACGACGCCGAGAAATCGAGTGCCACCTGCACCGCCGATGCCTGCGCATGCTTGAGCACGTTTGCCAGCGCTTCCTGGAGCATGCGCAGGATATGCAGCCCGGCATGCGGCGCCACCTCCAGTGCGTCGGGCATGTCCTGGCTGCGCCAGTCGAGCGTCAGTCCCATCGACTTGAAGCGCGCTTCCATGCGGAAGCGAAAGTTGCCCAGCACCGGCAGCAGGTCCGGATCATCCGGCGAGAGCGACTCGATTGCCAGGCGCATGTCGTCGAGACACTCCTGCAGCAGCAGCACGGTGACCTCGCGGCTGGCCGCGCCGCGCTCGACCATCACCAGCGCCGTCAGCAACTGCGAGCCGACGCCGTCATGCATGTCCCGCATGATGCGCTGGCGCTCCTCGGTGGCGGCATTGGCGCGCTCGAGCACCTGCACGCGGCGGTAGCTTTCGGCAATTTCCTTTTCCCTTGCTGCCACCTTCAGGGCGAGCTGCTCGTTGACCGACTCGACCCGCTTCAAGGACTCCAGAAAACGGTCCGACAGCACGCCGGTCATCACCAGCAGGAAAGATGGAATCGCCAGGTGCATCAGGTAGATTTCCGGCAGGCCGAACCAGGCTTCCTGGACCGCAAAATCATGCAGGGACAGCATCAGCGCCAGCACCACCGCCAGGCCCATCGCAAAGCTGGCGCGGGTACGCTGGCGCAACGCAAAGCGGCACAGTTGCACCGCCGAATACAAGGCCCAGGGCAGAAAACCGGGCAGCCACCATGAATTCATCAGCGGTCGCAAGGCCTGCCCGCCGGCGGCAAATACCAGGCAGCCAATGAGCCAGTAACCGACCATGATGCGCGTCAGGCGCGGATGCGCGCGACCGCTGAACTTGAGCATGAAGCCGGTGATGAGCACGATGAAGCCGGCGGTCGAAAAATAGTAGGCGCAGCGCCACAGCAGCATCGCCGGCACCGGTACGACCGGAATGTGCAGCAGCAGCGTGCGCACGCCCCAGAAGAGCATGCAGAAACCGAAGAGACCATAGAGCCGCTCCTGCGGACGGCGCAGCCAGAAGGCAATGATGAGGCTGCCGGCAAGCAGGCAGATGGCCGTCGATATCTCGGCGATCGTTTCCTCCCAGAAGAGCAGCCGGTCGTATTGCGGACGAAGGATTGTTTCGCTGCCGACCTGCACCGGACCGAAGCTGGTCAGCGGCTCGCGAATGGACAGGTGCACGGCCAGCATGTTGCTACCGGGTCGCAGCAGCACCGGTGGCAGCAGCAGCAGATGCGGCCGGTACCAGCGCACATGCACGCGATCGGTAGCGTCCGGTACTTCGCCAACCAGGGCGCCGTTGAGGTACACGTCGCCACCGCTTGGCAGGCCGGGAAAATACACCCACAGCGGCGTGCCGCCCGGATTTGCCGAAAACGGCATGCGATACCAGTACTGCACCAGGGCCAGGCCGCCCGGTTTCTTTTCCCGATGCGTCAGCGCCACCGGCTTCCAGCCAGCGTCGTCAGCGGGCACTGCCGTCGCGTTCGACACGACGACCTCGGCGCGACGGATTTCCGCCAACGCCGGCGCCTCGCCGGCCGCAGCGCACGAGACGGTGCCGGCCAGGGCAAATGCCCGGAGAAACCACAATAGCAGCGACCACCAGATATGGCGGCGGACGGCCGATGCCGCAGGATCCGGCACGTAGAGGGAGCGAATGGACATCGTGGCAGGCGCGACGCGCAGGAGACGAAAGGTTTTGCCCTATTGTAATTATCTGGGCGTGCGTCTTTGTACCATTTGTTGCTGAAAATTACTAGTTTCGCAACTTTGCGCCGGCCGTTCGCGCGCACGTCGTCGCGCTGCTCGCGGTGGACATACCGGCGTCAGGCGAAATCGCAAACGTCAATGCAGGAAGTGCCGGCGCCGCAAGCCCAAGCCCAGCCCAAGCCATCACGCTGGCACTGCACGCATAGTGCTGCGGCGGGCCCGGTCCGATGGCAGGGCCTGGATCAGGTTTTCATCCGCTCGGCGATCTTGCTCATGGCAATTGCAAGCGCAGCGCTGCCGATGGTACGCACCAGCGTCGGATGGGCTGCGTAGAAGTTGCCCATGCGGTCCATGATGCCGGGGTCTTGCTGTTGCGCCTGTTGCGCGATCTGTTCGACTTGCTGCGGATCGATCTGGTCGGCCTGTTCGGGCGTGAGCGCAGGTGCCGTGCCGGCGCGTGCGCCAAGCAGGCCACCGAGGCCGCCACCGAGCGAGCCGAGAATCGCCGGGCTCAGGCTGCCGAGCAGTTCGTTGAGCATGCCGGCGCGCTGCTGCGAGCTGCCGTTGCCGAAGAGTTGGCCGACCATCTGCGAAAACGGCGGCGTCTGGTCCGAGCGAAACGCTTCTGCCACGCCGTTGCCGACGGCGGCCTGTGGCGCATGTTGCGCCACCTGGTGAAAGTCATCCTCGACCTGGCCCGGATTGGCGCCGGCGCTCTGCGCCCCGCCCAGGTACTGCTGCAACAAACCACCAAAATCGATTGCCATCGGATGCCCCTTGTTTTAATTCCTGCGCCGGCGGCACAGTTGTCAGTTCGACAGGATAGCCGGGAGCGCGGCGTCCGCAGTGTTCGGGATCACACACTGGCGCTTCATGGCGGAGCGCGCTGAAAACATTTTCGCATCGCGGGAACTTGCGTTGTCGGTCAAAGGCCGTCAATGCGGCGCATCCTGTCTGACATCGATTGATCCGATGCACCGATACAAGATGTATTTTGATAACGCCATGATGAAATTCAAGCCACGACGCACCGCAGCGGGTGCAGGGCTTACGTCAAGTTGCATTGATCCATCGGCAGCCATGGCCATGGCGATCGTTGCCGGAATCACTCACCGAGGAAGACATCATGAACGCAAATCAGAAAGACACCAGCGGCAAGCAAGGCAACCAGGCCGGCAACGACAGCAGTCAGTCGGATACGGCCAGCACGCGCAGCGCCGGCAAGCAGGGCGGCACGCACGAGCAGCATGTGGAAGCCGGACGCCAGAGTCACAAGAATTCCGGCAGCCAGACGGCGAGCGACGCCGGCAACAGCGGCAGCACGGGCAGCGCAAGCGGCAACAAACAGGCTGACAGTGGTGGCAACAAGAGCGCCTCCGGCAACCAGACTGCCAGCCGGTCAGGCGGCAGCGACACCACGTCGGGATCCGGATCGCGCTCGGGAGGCACGCAGGGCGGCAGCCATGAACAGCATGTCGCCGCAGGCCGTCAGAGCCACAAGAAAACCAAGTAGTGGTGCCACGCCTCCGCTAGCGGCGCGGCGTCAGGCCTGAACCGGCCAACAAAAAAACGGCAGTGCGTCGCATGACTCGCACTGCCGTTTCCCCAACTGGCGCCGGTAGCGGCTGGCATGCCAGCCGCCGGATGCAGGCGGCATGGCGTTGCCTACATCTTCCTGTCCTGAAACGCGAACGGAATCGCCAGCCCGCCCATCGTCAGCGATGGCCGCAACATCAGCGGCTTGGCAGGTTCTGCAGGCGCTTCCCCGAAAACCATGGTTGCACGAGTCGGCCTTGCCTGCGGGGCAGCCTCGGCAGCGCTCGCCGCATAGACAACCGGCGGCAGCTGAGCCGACTGCGGTAGATCAAGCGGCTGCGCAGTTGTCGCGGGCATCGAAACGGCGTAAGGCACCGCATCCCAATCCACGACCGCAACAGGCGCCGCGGGTGTCGCTGCTGATACGCCTGCCGAAATTTCCGGCTGTGGCGGCGCGATCTGTACCGGCGCTGCTGCGATGGGCGCGGTTGCGATGGGCGCTGCTGCGATCGGCGCTGCTGCGACGGGCGCTGCTGCGACGGGCGCTGCTGCGATGGGCGCTGCTGAGATCGGCGCTGCTGCTGCAGGAACGCGCATCGTTGCTGCAGCCGGTATCGACGCGGCAAGCGCGGCCGGTGCTGCCGCTGGCTCCGGCGCGGGTATTGGCGCCGGCAGGGGCGCGGTGGCGGTCGCAATCCGGCCGCGTGGCGCAACCGGCACGGGCGTCGGCGCTGCTGACGGTGCTGGCGTCGGTGCCTGCGTTGGCGCGGAAACCGGGGCAGGGGCAAATGGCGCCAGCGCCTCCTCGCGCGCCATCATCTTCGCCTTGCTCTGGAACGCCACCACCTTCGCCTTCATCGCCAGCACCAGTTCGGACCGTGTGACCGAATCCGATGTGCCGTTTTGCGTGATGCCGCGACGCAGGTCGGTGGAGTCGCGATTGATGGTGATGCCGCCCAACAGGATCATGTCACCCGGACGCGCGCGGATGACGGTATTGATCTCGCGGTCGGCAGTCGTGGGCAAGATCAGGTCGGTGCCGAGCGCCGTGAATTTGTTCAGGCTGACGATTTCGGAAATTGCCAGGCCGATGCGGGTATAGATCGTGCTGTCGCTGAAGTCGCCGAACAGCGTCAGGTCCAGTCCGGTTTTCAGGTCACGCGTCTCGGTCGTGACCTGATTGACCGAGGTCGAGAAATTCGTGCCGACCTTGGAGACATAAGTGGTCGACTGCCCGACCCGCAGGCTGCCCTTGGTGCCCGAGAGGACTGCCAGGCGGGGCCGCGAGATCGCCTTCACGTTGCCTTGCGTTTGCAGGAAATTGATCAGCATGTCGATTGAGAACCGCGACGACGACAGCACCAGCCCGAGCCCCAGGCTGGTCAGTCCGGCGGCGACCGAATTGCCGGCCACTGGTGCGGCGGCAGTCGGCGTTGTGCCAGTGCCACCGGCCAGCGTCGGCAGCGGCGCGGTCGCAGCACCGGCGCCGGCGGCCACGCCCGGCGTGCCGGCCCAGCCGAGCTTGTTCCACTGGATGCCGGTGTCGTTGTTGTCGCGCAGATCGACCTGGAAGATGTTGACGTCGTAGATGATCAGCGAGCGCGTCTCGCGCACTTTTTGCAGATAGCCTTCGATCTTGGCTAATGAGGGCCGGTTGGTGCGGAATACCAGCGAGCGGTTCATGCGATCGATGTACGGGTCGCGCGCACCGAGAAATTGCAGCGTGTTGGTCAGTCCCGCGGCATTGTCTTCGGAAAGCGCCGGCGGCAGCTCGACGATGAACTGCTGCTCCTGCTGGATGAAGAGCGTGTTCTTGCGATAGCTGTAGAAAAAACCGATCGTCTCCGACAGGCTGTCGAGCACTTCCGACAGGCTGCCCTTGACGTCGAACGCCGACACCGGGCCGAAGCGCTCGCCGCCGCGGCTGCCGCCCTCGATGTTCAACGTGATGCCGGTGTCCTTCAATACCAGGCGCAGCGCATCGTAGACGCCCGACTCTGTTACCGACAGGCCGCTGACGTTGACGGCCGGCAGCGGCGAAGTGGCGGTCATCGGTTTCAACATGAACAGGTCGTCGGGCACGAAACCGGCGTCGATGTCGACCGTGGCGCTGCTGCCGTTGTCGTCGACGGTGCGGGTCTCTGGCGCATTCAGGAGGGCGGCCTGGGGTACTGCAAGCGGGCGCTGAAAATTTGCGCAACCGTTCAGGCAGAGGATCATGGCCAGGCCGAGCACCGGCCAGCGGCGTGCACCGGGGCGGGCAGAAACGGGGGGCGCCGACAGCGGCCGCACAGGCGCATGCCTGGATGTTGAGCGGGGAACGATACGCATTGGTCGCTTTCTTATAAAAACAACTCTTGTTAGGCCCGTATCGAGCCGCAAAAAAATCAGCTCATGCGGATCCAGGTGGCCTTGATTTTCTTGCTCGGTGCAACCAGGCCGACCTGCTGCCCGATTGCCGTCACGTCAACGCCCTTGCCGCTGATCGGCGTGACGGTCAGTTTTCCCGACATGAAGGCAACTGACACGAAGGCGCTGCTTCCGTCTTCGGCAGTGGCGTTGACGATGTACTGCGAATTCGCCTGCGGTGTGAAGATCGGCTGGAACGTACCCATGCTGACGAATACTTCGACTTCACCCGACTTGACCACATCTGAGCGCACCAGCTTCGATTCGATACCTTCAGCCTGCAGTTTCTTGATCCGGGCGCTTTCGGCTTCCAGGTTGACGGTCTTGATGTTGGTCGACTTGATGTTCTCGAAAATCGCGTCATTGCCCTGCAAGGTCTTGATATCGACTAACAGCGTCGCCGGATCTTTTTTCACCAGGTGCTTCAGGATCAGCTGCTGCGCCTTGATACCTTCGGCCAGCAACGGCACCAGCTGCGAATACTGCACGCTCTTGTAGCCCAGACGATCGGTACGCACGACTTCAGGCACGAACTGCTCGATCTGCTGCGCGATGAAACCTAACTGGGTGCCCGCCTCGAACTTCTTGTCCGGAAAGGCCGCCTGGTTGAATTCATAATGTACGCCTTGCAATGCAGAAATAGTATCAACGGCATTCACAATCGGCGCGATGTTGGCCTTGTAGCGTATGTCCGACGCAACGGCGAAGTTCGAAGTGCTGGTAACAGCGCCGTTGACGCTCAGTGCACCGGCCACATTGACACCATCGTCGGCGATGCGCAGGCCGCTGCTGCCATTGGCCCACGGTGCAATCACGAGACCTGCGGCGCCATCGATCTGGCCTTTGGAGAACAGCAACGAAGAGTCGCCGGCGCGCACCAGACCATTGCCGGCGCCAGCCGCTGCGCCGTTGTCGAACCACATGCCGTTCTTGAGATTGCTGCCGGAGGCCAGCGCCAGCGATTGCGCCGTCAGACGGCCGGTGGCCTTGATGCCGCCGGTGACCTGCAGCCGGTTGCCGCTGCGGTCATCCGCCGTCGCACCGAGTACGGTCACGTCATTTGCGCGACCGAGCACGACCGTGCCGGCGCTGGTGACGACCGCATCCGAACCGATGGCCGTTGCATAGTTCAATTGCGTCTTCGTTCCGGCCCGGGCAAACGCTCCGATGAAGGTGTTGTTGCTGCCGGTGACGTTGGCGTTGGCTGCATTGCCGCTGCTGTCGGCATAACCGGCTTGGCGTCCGAAGCCGACATTGTTGTCACCGCCGTTGTTGCCCGCCAGCGAACGGAAGCCGAGTGCCGCATTACCACTGCCGCCGCCGTTGGACGCCAGCGCCTGCTGGCCTGTGGCCGTATTGAAGGCACCCGTCGCACTGCTGTTCATTGCGCCAGTGCCGAGCGTGAAGTTACCGCCGCCGAATTCGGCAACACCGGTCACATCGGCCAGTGTCAGTTTCACGTCGCCGGTGCGGCCGTTGAAACCGATCACGCCAGTATTCCTGATCGTGATGCGACCCGATGTATTGGCGATGTTGATGCCGGCGTCGGCTGTCAAGGTGCCGAGCGTGAAACCGCTGCCGTTACCGATCAATAATTGTCCGTTGGCGGCCTTGCTGCGATCGACACCGGTACCGAACTTGTCGAGATCGGCGGCGAGCTGGCCGACGCCGGTGGCTGCCAATGCGCCGACTGCGCCGTAGTCAACACTGTAGTAACCGTTATCACGTTTGACAACCGTATCGGGGAACAAGTCGATGATTTCCTGCGCAATTACGCCATATACCTTGCGCTTGTTTTTATCAGCGATAAAGCTGTAGTTATAACCGTTCAACTTCTTTAACTGTTGTAATACATCATTGCGATCCAGCTTTTGGATGTTTTCTTTCAGGCGGATGTCGGAGGTGGAGATGAAAGATCGTGCCTGGACATCGCCGTAGTGGTAGGCGTAGCCGTTTGAATCGAATGCGTGCCTGAGAGAATTGTCGGTTGTAGCAATCTGAAACCGATCACTATTCTGACCAGCGCCAGAGCCGTATGAAGAGTTGGGGTCGTCGCCAAGCGTCAACTGCAAGACCGACCCGTTGGTGCCTCCCGTGTATGGATTGAATCGACCTAGAGAGATGGGGTCGGAGTTCTCATTGGCACTACCAAAATAGAGTTGATTTGCTAGCCCGGTGGTGCCGCTTCCGAGCACGTAGATATTGCTATTCGTTGTTAAATTGGCTTGCACATTGACAGCACCATACATATCGATCTTGCGACCATTGGATGCAACCGTTTGTGTACCAACGATATTGAGTCCTTCGCTAAACAAACCCGCACCAATCTTGCCATCGTCTGTATTGAATTGATTGGCATGGCCGAATCTGATGTTATTTCCTGATGTTACGTCGAGGTTGTTATTGTTAATCTTCAGGCCAGCAGCACCAGTACCATTTTGCAAAAATAATGACGTACCAGTTGTTTCAGTGCGTAGTACGGCGTCACCAGCGGCGGCAGAGGTGGAATATTGGCTCGCCGAACCGGCGATCCCGAGCGTTGCATCGACTGTCGAGCGGCCAATCCGAATCTGTGAATTACCGCCGCCGCTCAAAACCTGCACGCCGCCGGTCACCTGCAAACGATCTGAGCCGTTGCTACCGGTGGCGCCAATGACTACTGTGTCGCTTGTGCGACCAAGGACGACGGTGCTGGCTGTGGTGACCAGTGCATCGGAACCCAACGCGGTGGCATAGGTCAGCTGCGTGGTGGTACCGGACATGGCATTCGCACCCAGGAAGGTGTTGTTGCTGCCTGTCGAATTCGTGTTGGTGCCGTCGTTGGCGGAGGTGGCATGCCCTGCCCGCTTGCCCAGCGCCACGTTGTTGGAACCGGTGGTCAGGCCAAACAGCGCGCCTTCGCCAATGGCCGTGTTGTTGGCGCCGGTCGTGGCGGTATTCAAGGCAAATGCGCCGATCGCAGTGGAGCTGAAGGCGGTATCCGCAACCAATGCGCCCTGACCAAGGGAGGTGCTGCCGGCAGTCAGCCACATTGCCCGCACACTGTTGTTACTGGCGCTGAGCCGACCGGCTGCCTGCAGATAAAAACCGGAGGTGGTGTCGCCGGCAAACGTATAGGTCGGCGCTGCTGCGCTGCCGTTGTTGGCCACGATCTGCGGATTGACCGAATCGACCCGGAATGCTTCGACGCCGGGTGTCGACACGCTCAACGGAATTGCCGTCGACGCCGCCAGCGTACCGACCTTGTGCAGGTATTGCGTTCCTGTACCACCGGTCGAGGCCGAGGTTTCACCGATCGAGTAAGCGGTGGAGTTGCCGGTCAGCGCCCAATTCCAGACCTGTGCATTCGCTCCGTTGTTGATCGTGTTGCCAGCCGTTGCCGCCGTCAGGCTTGACAACGACGCCGCGCCCGCAGTACCGGTTGCGATCTTGTCCCAGGTCGTGCCGTTGTCGCGATAGATTTCCTTGGTGTTCGTTGCAATGTATATCCGGTTGGTGACACCTGCGGCCGGCATGTTGGCAAACAGGCCGGAGATGTTACTGCTGCCAAGGACCAGGTTGCCGGCTGCCACACTCAGGCCGCCGGTCTTGGCTTCGATGCCGCCGCTCACCTGCAGGCTGTAACCGCTTGCGTCGTCAGCCGTTGCACCGATGACGGTCTTGTCGGTGGCGCGGCCCAACACAACTGTGTTTATCGACGTCACCGATGCACCCGCGCCGACTGCCGTCATGTACGCCGTCCCGTTTGACGAAACCAGGCCGGAGGCAGAGGACCCCGCGCCCAGCAAGGTGATCTGGCCGGAGCCGGCCATTGCTGCCGTATCGGCAACGGTGGCGTTATTGCCCAGAAAGGTCGAACTACTTCCGGTGATCGCATTCGAGCTGGTGAAGCCGGCTGCCGCGCCCACCGCGGTATTGGTCGAACTGGCGCCGAAGGTTTTCGGGAGGGCCTGATAGCCGACGGCGACGTTGCTGTTGCCATCGGTATTGGCCTGCATTGCCTGGTAACCGATTGCGACGTTGCTGGTGCCGTTGACATTGGTCTGCAACGACTGATAGCCGATCGCGATGCTGTTGTTGCCGCCGTTGCCGGTTCCGGCCAGCGCATTGACGCCCAGCGCCACGCTGCTGGCGCTCAGCCACAGGCTGCGGGTGCCTGCAACACTGGCGCCGAGCTGGCCGGTCGTCGGCAGATAGAAGCCGGTCGACTGGTTGGCGTCGAAGGCATAGGTCGGTGCTGCCGCCGTGCCTGCATAGGCGACGATTTGCGGATTGATGTAGTCGATCCGGAAAGCCTCGATGCCGCGTGTTCTGACACTCAACGGATTTGCAGTCGAGCCCGAGAGGGTGCCGATCTTTGCCAGATACTGCTGGCCGTTGCCATTGACTGCGGCGCTGGTTTCGCCGATGCTGAAACCGGTATCGAGGTTATTGGCCAGCGTCCAGTTCCAGTTTTGCGCATAGGCCGCATTGCCGATCGTATTGGTCGCAGTCGCTGCGGTCAGTGCCGACAGGGCGGCACTGCCACCGCCACCGGCGCCGCTGCCGCTGCCGATCTTGGCCCAGGCGCTGCCGGTATCCCGGTAAATCTCGTT
>JANXSS010000020.1 GCA_025356535.1 Herminiimonas sp. | reverse complement strand
CGTAGGCGCGCTTGCCGGGGAGTCCCGCGATCGGTGCCAGTTCGACCGCGGCCGCCAGCCCGAGGCTGCGAATGCCGATGACGTTGGGCAGGCCCTTGAAGGCACTGTGGAAAGCATCGCCGAGCACCGGGGCCATCTCGCCGGCGCGGGCGAAGAGCTTGTCCTTCTCGAACAAGTCGAGCGTCGCGATGGCGGCGGCACAGGCCACGGGATGCCCGGAGTAGGTGTAGCCATGGAAGAACTCGACGACGTGCTCCGGCGCATCGGTCTTCATCATCGCGTCGTAGAGCTTGTCGCGGCAGATCACGCCACCCATCGGTATCACGCCGTTGGTCACGGCCTTGGCGAAGTTCAGCATGTCCGGTACGACGCCGTAGTAGTCCGCCGCAAAGTTGGTGCCCATGCGGCCAAAGCCGGTGATGACCTCGTCGAAAATCAGCAGGATGCCGTGCTTGTCGCAGATCTCGCGCAGGCGCTTCAGGTAGCCCTGCGGCGGCAGGTACCAGCCGGCGGAACCGGAGACAGGCTCGACGATGATGGCCGCGACGTTGCTGGCGTCATGCAGCGGCAGGATGCGCTGCTCCAGTTCCAGCAGCGGGTCTTCGGCCCACACCGGCTCCTGGTTGTGGATGTAGGCGTGGTTCACCGGGTCGTGGATGAAGCGCATGTGATCGACCCGCGGCAGGAACGCCGAACCGAACGCCTTGCGATTGCCCGGAATACCACCCACCGACATGCCGCCGAAGCCAACGCCGTGATAGCCCTTTTCGCGGCCGATGAACACATTGCGATGCCCCTCGCCCCGCGCACGGTGATACGCCAGCGCCACCTTCATCGACGTGTCTGCCGCTTCCGATCCTGAATTGCAGAACAGCACCTTGTTCAGGTCGCCCGGTGCCAGCGCAGCGATCATTTCAGCGGCTTGGAACGCCTTGTCGTTGCTGACCTGGAAGGCCGTGGCGTAGTCCAGCGTATCGAGCTGCTTCTTGATCGCCTCGTTGATGGGCTTGCGGTTGTGGCCCGCTGCCACGCACCAGAGCGAGGAGATGCCGTCGATCAGTTTCTTGCCGTCGTGCGTGGTGAACTCCATGCCGTCGGCGGCCACGAAGACGCGCGGATCTTTCTTGAAGGCACGATTGGGCGTGAAGGGCAACCACTGGCTGTCCATGTTGAAGTCGCTGGGTCCGGATGAAGGCATGGTCGATCCTGGTGGGATGGGGAAGATCGACAACGGTATCACTTTGTCATATTCGCAACGTCAGGTTGGTGCTGCGACAATCACCGCCGTTATGACCCCTGCCTACATCCTGATTCTTTCCTGCCCGGACCGCACCGGGATCGTGCACGCCGTTTCCGGCTTCCTGCTGGAGCGCAACGGCAACATCGAGGAAGCGGCGCAGTACTACGACGCCGGCACCGGACTGTTTTTCATGCGCGTGCGCTTTGCCTGCAGCGATCACACTGAAGCTGCCCTGGGTGAGCAACTCGCAGCGTTCGGCAAAGGCTTCGGCATGACGCTGCAGCTGCATGCCGCTGCCGAACCGATGAAGACCGTGATCATGGTCAGCAAGGAAGGTCACTGCCTCAACGACCTGCTGTTCCGCTGGAAGAGTGGCCTGCTGGCCATCGACGTGCGCGCCATCGTGTCGAACCATCGCGACTTCTATCAGTTGGCCGCCAGCTACAACGTGCCGTTCCACCACATCCCGGTCACGGCCGCAACCCGGGCACAGGGCGAAGCCAGGCAGCTTGAAGTGATCGAGTCCGAAGGGGCAGAACTGGTGGTGCTGGCGCGCTATATGCAGATCCTGAGCAACGACCTGTGTGTCAGTCTCAGGGGCCGCGCCATCAACATCCATCACTCGTTCCTGCCGAGCTTCAAGGGTGCCAAGCCCTACTACCAGGCGCATGACAGGGGCGTGAAGCTGATCGGCGCCACCGCGCACTACGTGACGGCCGACCTCGACGAAGGCCCGATCATCGAACAGGACGTGGCGCGTGCCGACCACACCGACACGGTGGAAGACCTGACCGCGCGTGGCCGCGACACCGAGAGCCAAG
>JANXSS010000431.1 GCA_025356535.1 Herminiimonas sp. | reverse complement strand
GGCCCAGACGTTGAGCGTGACGCTGGTCGCGCCCTGCTGTACTGCCCATGACTGCGCCAGCCGCATCAGCGCCTGCCCGATTCCCCGGCCACGCATTTCTTCGGTGACGCAGATGGAATTGATGCGGCACAGCGTATGCGGTCGGATCAGTGGCGTGTTTGGCGTCAATAGGTTCAGCGTGATGAAACCGACCGGGACGGCATCGATTTCCGCAATGAAGGCTGCCTGAATTCCGGATTCGAGTGCCGGAAGCCAGTGCGGCTCGTCGCGCCGGAAGTCATCAGTGGCCGCGACGAACACATCAGGACGCGCAGCGTGGTGGATGGCGTTGAGCTGCTGGCCCAGCTCGCACAGTATCCCGACGTCGGCAGGTGTGGCACGTCGAAAGCGCGGGGCGGGGGTGGTCATTGCGCAGACTCGGATCGCGTCTGCAAGGCTGTCAGCACAATGCCCCGATGGCGCCCTCGACCGCAGCCCGCACCGATCCCGTCACGATGAACGAACGCGCAATCTCGATATCGTCATGAAACCAGCGGTCGCCGTCCAGGCAAGCCGGAATCTGCCGGCGCACTTCATCGAATGCAGCTTGCGTACCTTGTCCCAGCACGAAGCCCGACAGCGCCTCGGCAGTCATCGTCAGACCCTGCGCCGCGAGCAGCATTTCCACGCCGACGATGTACTGGGTGTTGGCCACGACCGTGGCGGCCTTGCGGGCGCACCAGGTCGAATTCGAGACGTGATCTTCGCTGTTGCCCTTGGCCGGAATGCTGTCGACGCTGCCGGGCATGCACAGCGTGCGGTTTTCCATCACCAGCGCACTCATCGAACACTGCACCACCGTATAGCCGGTGTTGACGCCGCGCACGCCCGACATCAGGTTGCGCGGCAATCCCCATGACAGCGTCGGGTCGATCAGGCGCGCGATGCGACGCTCGCAGATGCTGCCCAGGTCGGCCACCGCCATCGCCAGCAGATCCATCGCCTGCGCCAGGTACTGGCCATGGAAATTGCCGCCCGAGATGATCTCGAAGCCGCCGCCGTCCTTTGCAAAGATCAGCGGATTGTCGGTTGCCGAATTGATTTCACGTCCGATGATGCCGTCGATGTAGTCGAGCGCATCGAACACCGGCCCATGCACCTGCGGCGCGCAGCGCAGTGAATACACGTCCTGTATGCGCGGCGTGTAGGCGATGTCGGTGCGGCGCAGTTCTTCGGCCAGCTGCACGCTGCGCGCCGCATGCGTGGTGCGGGTGGAGCCGGTCAGCAGCCTGCGCACGATCGCGGCCGTCCTGATCTGTCCCGGATGCGGCCGGGCCTGGTGGATGCGTGGGTCGAACGCCGCCATCTCGGCGCGCATGGCTTCGAGCGTCAGGCCCAGGCCGATGCAGGCGTCCACCAGCAGGCTGCGCGCATCCTGCGCGGCCAGTACGGCCACGGCCAGCGACACGGTGCAGCCGTTGATCAGCGCCGAGGCATCCTTTGCCTCCAGCACGAAGTCGACCGCACCGATGCCGGCTGCACGAATGGCATCCGGCGCCGGCATGCGCCGGCCCTGATAGAACACGTCGGCTTCTTTAAAGCCGGCAATTGCCGCGGCCAGGTAGGCCAGCGGCGCCAGGTCGCCGGAAGCGCCCACCGACCCTTTTTGCGGCATCACCGGATGGATGCCGGCATTGATGAATGCCAGCAGCCGGTCCACCACTTCGACCCGCGGCGCCGAGAAATTGCTGGCAAAGGCATTGGCCCGCATGAGCATGGTGGCCCGGCTGACCTCTTCCGAAAACGGCTCGCCCATGCCGGCCGCATGGGCACGGATCAACTGCGTCTGGAACAGTGCATTGTCCTGCACCCGCACGCGCGTGTCCTTGAGCAGGCCGACGCCGGTATTGAAGCTGTACATCATCGGCGCATCGTCATGCATCCAGTTCGCGTCGATGAAGGCGCGGCTTTCGATCAAGGCACTGCGGGCGGAGTCGGCCAGCGTGACGCGCACGGCGCCGTCGCGGGCGACCCCGACCACCTGCTGCGCGGTGAGGGTGAAGCCGTCGATGCAAACTGTATTGGTCATTGCAATTCCCGTTCGTGGTGAAGTCTTGTCAGCGTGTACCGGCTTCATACCAGGTGCCGATTGCCGCGCGCTCGGCCTCGGTGATGCCGGTCAGGTTACCGATCGGCATGGCGCGCAGCTGCACCGCCTGCCGGTAGATATTGGCTGCATGCTGGCCGATCAGCGCCGGGTTGTCCAGCAGGATGCCGGCCGGCGCCGTGGCAAAGCCGGGCTGCGTTGGCCTGGCGGCGTGACAGGCAACGCAGCGCCGGGTGACGATGGTCTGCACGGCGGCGAACCGCGCGTCAGCACCGGCAACACCGCCAGCACCGCCGGCAGCAGCCGGTGCGCGCGGCGCCGGCGCGATGGCAATCGCCAGGCCCAGCAGCAGCGCCACGCCTGCGGCCGGATAGCGCCATTCGATCCGGCCACGGTGTTTCAGATTGAAGAAATGCCGGATCAGCACGCCGGCCGCCATGATCGC
>JANXSS010000423.1 GCA_025356535.1 Herminiimonas sp. | reverse complement strand
GGGAAATCCTTGCGGAACGGATGGCCGATGAAGCCGTAATCGGTCAGGATCCGGCGCAGGTCGTTATGTCCCTCGAAGATGATGCCGAAAAAATCGAAGGCTTCCCGTTCATACCAGTTCGCCGATGACCAGATGTCGGTCAGCGAGGCCACCATCGGCAGCTCGTCGTCGGGCGCGAAGACGCGCACCCGCAGGCGCCAGTTGTGGGTCATCGACAGCAGGTGCGACACCACGGCAAAGCGCAGGCCGTCCCAGGTGCCTTCGCCATAGGTCGAATAGTCCACGCCGCACAGGTCGATGAGTTCCTCGAACTTCAGGTCGGCATGGTCGCGCAGCACCCGCATGACGGACAGGTAGTCGGCTGCTTTCACGATCAGGGTGACTTCCGACAGCGCCGTCTCCAGGCTTTGCACATGCGCGCCAAGGGCGTTGCGCAGGGCAGCGTCGAGTGTTTCCAGTTTTGTGGTCATTGTCTTTGCCAGATGCCTAAGGTGTGCAAATTAGCGCGCAATCGTGTTGGTGCGCTTGATCTTGTTTTGCAGCTGCATGATGCCGTACATGAGGGCTTCGGCCGTCGGCGGGCAGCCCGGCACGTAGACGTCGACCGGCACGATGCGGTCGCAACCGCGCACCACCGAGTAGGAATAATGATAGTAGCCGCCGCCATTTGCGCAGGAACCCATCGAGATGACCCAGCGTGGCTCGGCCATCTGGTCGTACACCTTGCGCAAGGCCGGCGCCATCTTGTTGCACAACGTGCCGGCAACGATCATGACGTCCGACTGCCGCGGCGACGGGCGGAACACGACGCCGAAACGGTCGAGGTCATAGCGCGAAGCGCCCGCATGCATCATTTCGACGGCACAGCACGCCAGGCCGAACGTCATCGGCCACATTGACCCGGTGCGGGTCCAGTTGATCAGCTTATCGGCCGTGGTCGTTACAAAGCCCTCGTTCAGTACGCCTTCAATCGACATAAATCACTCCCAGTCAAGGGCGCCTTTCTTCCAGATGTACCAGAAACCGACCGCGAATTCCGCGATGAACCCTATCATCGTGACAAAGCCGGCCCAGCCGAGCTCGCGCATGGCGACGCCCCAGGGGAAGAAGAACGCAGTTTCGAGATCGAACAGAATAAACAGGATGGCAACCAGGTAGTACCGCACGTCGAACTTCATGCGCGCATCTTCGAATGCTTCGAAACCGCATTCGTACGGCGAATTCTTTTCGACGTCAGGCTTGTAAGGCGCCAGGATGCGGCCGAGCAGCTGCGGCACGACACCGACACCGATGCCGACCAGGATGAAAAGCAGTACGGGAAAATAGTTTTCGAGGTTCACGGTCTGGCCAATGAAACAAAAGGATTAGGTATTTGCAGGCATCGAGCGGCATGCTCGAACACAACCCGCTGCCACAGCCAGGTGCAAGTATCCTTCAAATTGCGGATCGCTGCAGCGCACCAGAAACGACTGTCAGGAATGACTGTTCTCGATAAAAAGCCAGCTTGGGTAAACCCCGCGCTGGCTGTCTATGTTTGGTGCCGACGGCGAGACTCGAACTCGCACAGCTTTCGCCACTACCCCCTCAAGATAGCGTGTCTACCAGTTTCACCACGTCGGCTTTAGAGCACTATTTTAACCTGTTTTCCCTATTCTGTTCAACGCTGACTTGCAGTAAAACAAGCAATGGCAACACCGGGTAAGAATGCAGCATTATTTCGGTATCTGACCCGATTGCCCGGCAGGCGTACCGGTCGACCCTGGCGCGGTTGCGGCGCCTGTGGCCGGCGGTGTCGCGGCGGTTGCCGGAGTTGCTGCCGCAGCCGGCGCCGTCGGCGCTGCTGCGCTTGCCGGCGCCGTGCCTGGCGTCGTTGGCTTGACCGGCGTGCTCGGCAGGTTATCCATCACGCCACCGCCGACGACCGCATGGCGGTTGCCGCCGATGTAGGCAAGTGTCAGCGTGGCGATGAAGAACACGGCTGCCGCGACACCGGTGGATTTCGACAGGAAATTGGATGAGCCGGTTGCGCCAAAGAGGCTGCCGGAGGCGCCCGAACCGAACGCCGCGCCCATGTCGGCGCCCTTGCCGTGCTGCAGCAGCACGAGTCCGATGATCGTCAGGGCCGACAGCACCTGGATGACGACGATGATGGTGAAAAGTGTGTTCATGAAATGACTTCCAATGGATGAATGTGGGTTGTCGACGACAACCGTAAGAGGCCGCTACGCCAGGCTCAGCCTGCCGCGTGAATGATTGCCAGAAAATCTGCCGCCTTCAATGCGGCGCCACCGATCAGGCCGCCATCGATGTCGGGCATTGCCAGCAGTTCGCGTGCATTGTCCGGCTTCATGCTGCCGCCGTAGAGAATCTGCACCGCGGCGCCGGCTGCCGGGGCTTTGGCGCTCAGGCGCTCACGCAGGATCGCGTGGACTGCCTGCGCCATTTCAGGCGTTGCGGTCTTGCCGGTACCGATTGCCCAGACCGGCTCATATGCCACCACCAGCCTGCCAACCATCTCGACGGCAATCGTCCCGAGCACCGCATCGAGCTGCCTGCTGACGACGTCCTGCGTTTGCCCGGCTTCGCGCTGGGCAAGCGTTTCGCCCACGCAGACGATCGGCGTCAGCCCGGCGGCCAAAGCGGCGTTGACTTTCAGGGCGACAGTGGCGTCGTCTTCACCATGATTGCTGCGCCGCTCGGAGTGGCCGATGATGACATGGCTGCAATCGAAATCCTGCAGCATCGCGGCAGACACTTCGCCCGTATAGGCTCCGGCCGCGTGCACTGAGAGATCCTGCGCGCCCCAGCCGATTGCCGTTGCCGATAGCGCCGCCTGGCACTGGAACAGATACGGCGCCGGCACGCATACGGCCACCTGCACGACGCTGGCGCCGATGCCTTCCTTCAGCCCGGCCAGGAGCAGTGCGTTGGCCGCCTGGTTGCCATTCATTTTCCAGTTGCCGGCAATCAGAGTGCGACGCATAGGTGCCCTTTTTTCGTCACCCGTCATTCTATCTTTCATGGGCCTGTCGGTCAAACCGTTCGGCAACAATCGGCGGGCCGATGTCCTGCCTGACGCGCGAATTCAAACGCACAATAAAAA
The DNA here is from genome assembly GCA_025356535.1 of Herminiimonas sp. GTDB lineage: Bacteria > Pseudomonadota > Gammaproteobacteria > Burkholderiales > Burkholderiaceae_D > JANXSS01. The sequence continues at coordinate 1,629 of JANXSS010000423.1, read as the reverse complement.
AAACCCGACGCGAACGCCGGGCTTTCGATTGCACCGGTGCCTTGGCACCGATGTCGCACCTGCTTACTGCGGTGCCAGCGGCGTTGCCGCTGCAGTGCCGTCTTCCTGTGCGGCGGCCTTCATCGACAGCTTGAGGCGGCCACGGTCGTCGGTCTCCAGAACCTTGACACGAACCTGCTGGCCTTCCTTCAGGTAATCGGCAACCGCGGCGACCCGCTCGTTGGCAATCTGGCTAATGTGCAGCAAGCCATCCTTGCCCGGCATGACCTGGACGATCGCGCCGAAGTCGAGCAGCTTCAATACGGTGCCGTCATAGACCTTGCCGACTTCGACCGATGCCGTCAGTTCCTCGATGCGGCGCTTTGCTTCCTGACCTGCGGCAGCGTCGACGGAGGCAATGGTGACGAGACCTTCATCGCTGATGTCGATCTGGGTGCCGGTTTCTTCGGTCAGGGCGCGAATGACTGCGCCGCCCTTGCCGATGACGTCACGGATTTTTTCCGGATTGATCTTGATCGTGATGAGGCGCGGAGCAAAGTCGGACAGCTCGGTGTTACCGTGCGGCACCGCTTCCTGCATCTTCTCCAGGATGTGCATGCGGCCTTCGCGGGCCTGCGCCAGCGCAACCTGCATGATCTCCTTGGTGATGCCCTGGATCTTGATATCCATCTGCAAGGCCGTGATGCCGGCGGCGGTGCCGGCAACCTTGAAGTCCATGTCGCCCAGGTGATCTTCATCGCCCAGGATATCGGTCAAGACGGCAAACTTGCCGCCTTCCTTGATCAGGCCCATGGCGATGCCGGCAACGTGCGCCTGCATCGGCACGCCGGCGTCCATCAATGCCAGGCAACCGCCGCAGACCGATGCCATCGACGACGAGCCATTGGACTCGGTGATTTCCGACACCAGGCGCACCGAGTAGCTGAATTCATCGGCCGGTGGCAAGGCCGCCAGCAAGGCACGCTTGGCCAGGCGGCCATGGCCGATTTCGCGACGCTTGGGTGTGCCGACGCGGCCGGTCTCGCCGGTGGCGAATGGCGGCATGTTGTAATGAAGCATGAAGCGGTCGCTGTACTCGCCCATCAGTGCATCGATCTTCTGTTCGTCGCGTGCGGTGCCGAGGGTGGCCACCACCAGTGCCTGGGTCTCACCCCGGGTGAACAGTGCCGAACCGTGGGTGCGCGGCAAGACGCCGGTGCGAATCGAGATCGGCCGTACGGTGCGGGTGTCGCGTCCGTCGATGCGCGGCTCGCCGTCGAGAATCTGCGAACGCACGATCCTGGCTTCGATGTCGAAGAGGATCGTGTTGACATCGGCGCCATCCGGCGCGGCGGTGCCGGCAGCTTCGGCGTCGACCGCCAGCGCAGCGCGTACCTCGGCCGTTACATCCTTCAACTTGGCGGTACGTGCCTGCTTGTCCTTGGTCTGATAGGCTTCACGCAGCTTGCCTTCGGCGAACTGGGCAACCCGGGCAATGAGCGCCTCGTTTTTCGGCGCCGGCTTCCATTCGACTTCCGGCTTGCCGCCGTCGCGCACGAGTTCATGGATGGCGTTGATGACGGCCTTCATCTGGTCATGCCCGAACACCACGGCGCCCAGCATGACTTCTTCCGACAATTGCTTGGCTTC
>JANXSS010000409.1 GCA_025356535.1 Herminiimonas sp. | reverse complement strand
GCCTATGGCATCTACTGGTTCGTTTTCCTGCGTCATTATGAAAACACCGACGACGCCTATGTTGCCGGCAACGTCGTGCAGGTTACGCCCCAGGTCGGCGGCACGGTGGTCTCGATCACGGCCGACGATACCGAACTGGTGCAGGCCGGCCGGCCGCTGGTGCAGTTGGACGATGCCGATGCCCGCGTCGCCCTCGACAGCGCCACCGCCCAGCTGGCGCAGGCCGTGCGCGAGGTCCGCACCCTGTTCGTCAACAACGGCACCCTGTCGGCGGCCATTGCGCTGCGTAACGCCGATGTCACCCGCGCCCGCGCCGACCTGGCCCGCCGCCAGGAATTGATCAGCACCGGCGCCGTCTCGACCGAAGAACTCGACCATGCGAAGAGCGCCCTGCAAAGCGCGCTGTCGGCGGCAACCGCTGCGCGCGAACAGCTGACGTCGAACCAGGTCTATACCGAGCGCACGTCGGTGGCGCAGCATCCGAACGTGCTGCGCGCAGCCGGGCAGGTGCAGATGGCCTACCTGGCGCTGGCACGCACGACGCTGCCGGCCCCCATCACCGGCTATGTCGCCAAGCGCTCGGTGCAGGTCGGCCAGCGCGTCGCGCCCGGCACGCCGCTGCTGTCGATCGTGCCGCTCAACGCCCTCTGGGTCGATGCGAATTTCAAGGAAGTGCAGATTGCGCGCATGCGCATCGGCCAGCCGGCGACCCTGCATTCGGACCTGTATGGCTCCGGCGTGGTTTTCCATGGCAAGGTGGCGGGTCTCGCCGCCGGCACCGGCTCGGCCTTTGCGCTGCTGCCGACGCAGAATGCCAGCGGCAACTGGATCAAGGTGGTGCAGCGGGTGCCGGTACGCATCACGCTGGATCCGCAGGAACTTGCCGTCCATCCGCTGCGCTTGGGCGTATCGATGCAGGTCGACACCGACATTGCCCAGTCGGGCGGCAATTCGCTCACCAGCAACCAGCCGGCGCGCACCGTCGCTGCCTACCAGACGGCGGTCTTCGACAACGCCGGCGAGAAGGCCGCTGCGCTGATTGCGAAAATCATTGCCGACAATAGTGCCAACGGCGGTGTCAATGTTGGTCCCACCGGCAGTGCCGACGCCGGCGCTGCTGCGCCAGCGCGGTAACGGCCAATGAGCGCCGCCCCGCCGCGCAAGGCACTGCAGCCGCTGACCGGCACGCCGCTGATCCTGGGTACGCTGGCGTTGTCGCTGGCCGTGTTCATGAACGTGCTCGATTCGTCGATCGCCAATGTCTCGATTCCGGCGATCTCGGGCGACATGGGCGTGTCGCCGCAGCAGGGTACCTGGGTCATCACGTCGTTTGCGGTGGCCAACGCGATCTCGGTGCCGCTGACCGGCTGGCTGACGATGCGCTTTGGCCAGGTAAAACTGTTCATCAGTTCGATCATCCTGTTCGTGATCGCGTCTTTTCTGTGCGGCATGGCGCCCAGCATCGAGATCCTGATCGCCGCGCGCATCCTGCAGGGCGCGGTCGCCGGCCCGATGATTCCGCTGTCGCAGGCGCTGCTGCTGTCGAGCTATCCGCCGGCAAAAAGCGGCATGGCACTGGCCTTCTGGGGCATGACGACACTGGTCGCGCCGATCATGGGGCCGCTTCTCGGCGGCTGGATATCGGATAACTATTCCTGGCCGTGGATTTTCTACATCAACATACCGATCGGCATTTTCGCGGCCTGGGCGACCTGGTCGATCTATCGTGAACGCGAGTCGACGGTGCTGATCCGGCCGATCGACAAGATCGGCCTGGCGCTGCTGATCCTCTGGGTCGGCAGCCTGCAGCTGATGCTCGACAAGGGCAAGGAACTCGACTGGTTCAATTCCGGCGAGATCGTCATCCTGGGTTCGGTGGCGCTGGTGTGCTTCATCTACTTCATCATCTGGGAGCTTGGCGACGACCATCCGGTGGTCGACCTGTCGCTGTTTGCGGGGCGCAATTTCAGCGGCGGCGTGGTGGCCATTTCGGTGGCTTACGGTCTCTTCTTCGGTTCGCTGGTGATCCTGCCGTTATGGCTGCAGACGCAGATCGGTTACACCGCAACCGAGGCCGGCAAGGTCATGGCGCCGGTGGGCATCCTGGCGATCCTGCTGTCGCCATTCGTGGGCAAGATCCTGCCGAAGGTCGATGCGCGCTGGGTCGCCACCTCTGCCTTCCTGATCTTTGCGATCGTCTTCTACATGCGCTCGCATTTCACGCCGGAGGTGGACGTGCGCACGCTGATGATACCGACCATCATCCAGGGCGCGGCGATGGCGATGTTCTTCATACCGCTGACCTCGATCATCCTGTCGGGTCAGCCGCCGGACAAGATACCGGCTGCCGCCGGCCTGTCGAACTTCGTGCGCATCATGTTCGGCGGCATGGGCACCTCGATCACCTCGACCCTCTGGGACAGCCGCACGGCGCTGCATCATTCGCAACTGGCCGAGCATACCGGCAGCCACAATCCGGCGTTCGGCCAGGCCGTCAATGCGCTGACCGCGCAAGGCCTGACCGAACCGGGCGCCTGGGCCGTGATCGAGCGCACCCTGTCGGTCCAGGCCAGCACGATGGCAGCCGCCGACATCTTCCGGATTTCGGCGATCCTGTTCATTGCGCTGATTGCGCTGGTGTGGATGACCAAGCCGAAAAAGAGTGCGGCGTCGGCCGATGCGATGGGCGCGCATTGAAACGGCCATGCAGGGCGGCCCGGGCGGCCGACGCCCTCAACGCCCTGCCCTGATCCGGGCGACGCGCTCGCCCGAGGCGGGATGGCTCGACAGGTAGCTGTTGCCGGCGCCCCCTTCGGCTGCGGCCCTGGCTTCCAGCCGTTCGAACAGATGCGCAAAGGGTTCGAGGGCAATGCCGGCCGACTTCAGCAAAGCGATTGCCTCGTCATCGGCTTGCCGCTCTGCATCGCGCGAATAGGCGAGATCGAGCAGCAGCGTCGGCAGGCCGGCCGCAATCGACGACACGTCGCCAAACAGCAGGCTGCCCAGCGCCGCCGTCGCCGAACCCTGTATCAGGCGGCGCAGCAGGTGGCGCTGCCGCAGGTGGCCCAGTTCATGCCCCAGCACGCCCATGACCGCATCGTCACTGCCGGCCAGGGCGATGATCTCATCGGTGACTACGATGGTGCCCGATGGCAGCGCAAAGGCATTCGGTCCGATCCGGCTCTTTCGAAAGACGATTGCATGCGCCGGCACGTCCGGCAGGCGCGCCGCGATTGCCTCGAAACGTGAAACGATCCTGTTGCGCCGCGCCGGCGACAGCATCGATGCAGACAGGAAGTGCCGGTCCAGCAGCGCCAGCGTGCCTTGCCCGATTTGCAGCGTGACCCCAGCAGGCAAGGTGAATGCAATCATCCTGGCTGCGGCAGGTATGGCGTACTGATAGCCGGCTGCCAGCACCGCGACCGTCAGCAGCAGCGCAAGGATCGGCCCGCGCCAGCTCTGCTGCATGCGTACGACCGCTCCATCGCGAAAGCCGGTGGCCCCGAGCAGGCTGGCAAGCGCGGCCAGGTCACGGGTTTCCAGATAGGCGCCGTCGGGGAAGGTGACGCGGCGCACGCCGTTGGACACCCGCTCCGATACCCGTAGCGCCGCCAGTGGCCAGGTGCCGCAGACATCGCCTGCCAGGCAGGCATTGCGACGGTCGGCCGAGAGCGTGACGTGATGGCAGCGCGAGGTCTTGCCATCGAAATAAACGGCTTCGATCGCCGTTGCGGCGGCGGCTGTGTCGTGCATTGCCGGCTGCATGGGCGAACTCGGCGCAGCGGTCGTCAAAGTGCGATGTCGATGTCGAGCAGGTCGGCGGCGCCCTCGCCGGTGGCGCCGCCTTCGGATGCTGCCTGCGCGACGAAGGTATCCAGATCGGCGCGACCGGCCAGGGAGATCGACTCGATCCGGTATTTCAGGAGCCGTATCTGCGCAAACGGTGTGAACAGGCCCAGCGTCAGCACGATTGCAAGCAGGTTGCTCAGGTACAGCCAGGCCATGCGCTGCCACTTCAGGCGGCAGTCGAATGCGTGGTCGCCGAGTTGCGTGTGACGCCAGATCATGTTCTGCAGCATCGCGCCCTGTACTGCCATCATCAGAAAAAGCGCCAGGTAGAAATTCAGGCCAGCCAGCGCTGCCAGCCCAGCTTTGACTGGCGCAGGCAAGTGCTGCACGCTGACGCCGCCGACAAGGACGACACCGACGGCGGCGCCGAGCGCCAGAAAGCCCAGCATGAGCAGGACGCCAACGCCATAAATTTTATAGAACGCACCGGCCGGCGCCGTGAAGGCAAAGAAGCTGCCGCCGAAACGGCTTTCGCCATGCTGGAATCTTTTCGTGCGCTGGTGCGCCAGCGGCAGCGCCAGGCCCAGCGTCAGCAGCGCCGCCAACGGCATGAGCAGGTAGGTGCGATAGGCTTGCCCGAGGCTGCCGCGAAAGCCGAAGCGAATGCCGCGATAGCTGGAATTGTGCAGCTTGAATTGCAGGCTTTTCCAGATCAGCCACGGCATCAGGCCGGCCACCAGCGCCAGGGCAGCGCAGCCCATGAGTACGCTGAGCTTGAAGGCGATCTTGTAGATCGCAATCAGCAGGACGGCGATGATGCGGCCCTTGAGAATCGCAACCGGCTTGCCGTGATACGCAAAGCTCGATCCTGCCAGGTGCGTATTGTCATAGAAATAGTGTGACTTCCGCACCTTCGCCCAGGGCGAGTAGATGCCCAGCGTGACGATCGTCAGCAGCAGATTGACGATCCAGATGCCGAAGTACTCGCGGCCCGAACCGGTGAAGGTCAGCCGCAGGGCGCTGCGGTGGCCGTCGCCTGTCGCAACGAGGCGATCGCTTGAAGCATTCGGTGTCGCGGAAAGCAGGGTCGTCATTTCGTTTGCACCTCACAGTGGTTGGGTCGCCGGCGAACCGGGATGATCCACCGCGGCCAATCTGAAAACCAGTGCTGGTGCAACTCGTTGATGAATTTAATGACTGCTAATTAATTTTTGCGCTTCTCCGGCAGCGGCTCGTCGGCCAGTTTGCCGCCACCCGGCAGGCGGGCGTTTTCAATGCTTGCCGGTTCCATGCGGTCTTCCGGCGGCGTCACCGTTGGCGTTGCCGCCACGCCCTGCCGGTCGCCGACTGGCGGCGCAGCGCTTGTCACCGCTGCCTCCGGCGCCAGTGGCGTCGACGCTGGCGGCGCGGCCGCAGTCGCCGGCGCACCGGCTGCCGGCGGTTCGGCGCGCGAACAGGCCGCCAGCAGCGCGGCGCTCAGGCACAGCGCCAGGATTCGTTTCGATTTCGCATTCATGTGCTATCCGTACGCGTAAAAAAACCTGATTGTAGGCGTATCGGCAAGCGACGCTTGCAACCGGCGTTGACCACATCGTGTCACACCGGTCTGCGCCTGCCCGGGCTGTCACTGCAGGCAGACCGAAGCGGACCCGATCGTGCGGATTCGACGGTATGATCGACGGGCCGCAAGACTGCGGCCCGTCGTCGCCATTTACCGAGTTTTCTTCCAGGATCTGCCATGTTGAACACTGCCCGCGCAACCCGCGCCATCGCGGTTGCACCACACCACCTCGCCTCCCAATCGGCGCTGGCCGTCATGCGCGAAGGCGGCAATGCGATCGAGGCGATGGTCGCCGCCGCCGCAACGATTGCGGTCGTCTATCCGCACATGAACGGTATCGGCGGCGACTCGTTCTGGCTGATCCTGCCGGCCGACGGCGGCGCGCCGATTGCCATCGACGCCTGCGGTCCGGCGGCCGCCGGCGCCAGCATCGCCGCCTATCACACCCGCGGCCTGCAGGCCATACCGGTGCGCGGACCGCTGGCGGCAAACACCGTTGCCGGCACCGTCGGCGGCTGGGACAAGGCCCTCGGGATCGCCGCCGGCCTGGGCGCGCCCGGCGCCCCCCGGCTGCCGCTGGCGCGCCTGC
>JANXSS010000390.1 GCA_025356535.1 Herminiimonas sp. | reverse complement strand
GTGCATTCGCCGATCACCCCGTACCTGATGGCAGGGGATAACCGGCGATTCACAACCAAACAGCAATGATATAGCCAGCTTGCGAATTAACGGCGCATGACCTTTTCCGAAGGTGTCAGCGCTTCGATGTAGGCAGGCCGGGAAAAGATCCGCTCGGCATACTTCATCAGCGGCGCAGCCGTCTTCGACAGTTCGACGCCATAATGGTCCAGGCGCCAGAGCAGCGGCGCAACGGCAACGTCGAGCATCGAGAATTCATCACCGAGCATGTACTTGTTTTTCAGGAAAAGCGGTGCCAGCGTGGTCAGGCGATCGCGGATCTCGGCACGGGCCTTTTCATGGCTCTTGTCGGCAGTCCGGGCTTTTTCGTTCTCCAGGGTATGCACGTGGACGAACAGCTCCTTTTCGAAATTGAACAGCATCAGCCGGGCGCGGGCGCGCATCAACGGATCAGCCGGCATCAGCTGCGGATGCGGGAAACGCTCGTCGATGTACTCGTTGATGATGTTGGACTCGTACAGGATCAGGTCGCGCTCGACCAGGATCGGTACCTGGCCATAAGGATTCATGGTGGAGATGTCTTCCGGCTTGTTGAACAGGTCGACATCGCGCACTTCAAAATCCATGCCTTTTTCAAACAGGACGAGGCGGCAGCGTTGTGAAAAGGGGCAGGTCGTGCCCGAATAGAGAACCATCATTTTATAGTTCCTTAGAAACAAAGAGGGTGAGACGCATGACGGCTCACCCTGAAATGAATGCCTGCCCTGCACACCTGCATCCACGCGAACCGGATGCAAGTGCGCTGGCAGGCATGAAAGCTACTTGACGTTTTTCCAGTATGACGCGTTGAGTCGCCATGCGATCACCAGGAAAATACCGAGGAAGAGCAGTACCCAGACACCGAGCTGGCGCCGCTTGTTCTGTACCGGCTCGCTCATCCATGACAGGTACGACACCAGGTCGGCCATTGCAGTATCGTATTCCAGCGCATTCATGGTGCCGGGCTTTACCTGCTCGAAACCGACGAACTTGTGGACCGTCTTGGCTTCGTCATGCGGATCTTTTTCTTCCGCGAACTTTGCATTGCGCACGCCCTGCAGTTGCCACAGTACGTGCGGCATTGCCACGTTCGCATAGACCAGGTTGTTCCAGCCGGTCGGACGGCCCGGGTCCTGATAGTAGGTGCGCAGATAGGTGTAGAGGTAATCGGCACCGGTGCCGGCTTCCGACGCCTTGGCACGGGCGATCACCGACAGGTCCGGTGGTGCAGCGCCGAACCATTCCTTGGCGTCCTTCGGATTCATCGAGACCTTCATCAGGTCACCGACCTTGTCACCTGTAAACATCAGATTATTCTTGATCTGGTCTTCGGTCAGGCCGATATCGCGCAAGCGGTTGTACCGCATCGACGCCGCCGAGTGGCAGTTCAGACAATAATTGACAAACAGCTTGGCGCCATTCTGCAATGACGACAGGTTGTTGCTCATGTCGGGTGCGCGGTCGAGCGGATGGCCGCCTTCGTTTGCCAGCGCCGGCATGGCCGCCAGTGCCGGCACCAAGGCCAGGACTGCAATCAGTTTTTTCAGCAAATTCATGGTTCTGTTCATCCTTTACGACTTGACGGCAGTGTGCGGCTCGAATGTGACCCGATCCGGTACGCGCTTGAAGGTGCCGATCGCACTCCACCATGGCATCAGCAGGAAGAAACCGAAATAGATGAAGGTGCAGACCTGGGCCACCAGCGTGCGCATGTCGGTCGGCGGCTGGATGCCCAGGTAACCGAGGATGACGAAGGTCACGAAAAACACCGCGTAGACATACTTGTGCCAGTCGGGACGATAGCGGATCGATTTCACCGGCGAGCGATCCAGCCATGGCATCGCGAACAGGATCATGACCGACACGCCCATCAGCACGACGCCGAAGAACTTCGCGTCGAAGATCATCAGGCCGGCGATGAACACCAGGCCGATGACCGCGGCGGCCAGCTTCATGGCAGCGCGCAGGCGCGTCTTCAGGACGATCAGGGCGACGTAGGCGACGGTTCCGGCGATGAGCGCATAGACGAACTGCGACGTGGTGGCACGCAGGATCGAATAGAACGGCGTGAAATACCAGACCGGTGCGATATGCGGCGGCGTCTTCAGGGAATCGGCCGGCAGGAAGTTGTTGTACTCCAGGAAGTAGCCACCCATTTCCGGCGCGAAGAAAACGATCGTCGAAAACACCAGCAGGAACACCGCCACGACCATGATGTCGTGCACCGAGTAATACGGATGAAACGGAATGCCGTCGAGCGGCATGCCGCGGGCGTCGACCGTGTCCTTGATTTCGATGCCGTCCGGATTGTTGGAGCCGACTTCATGGAGCGCCACGATATGCGCCACCACCAGGCCCAGCAGCACCAGCGGAATGGCAATCACGTGAAACGAGAAGAAACGGTTCAGGGTGGCATCCGACACCACGTAGTCGCCGCGAATCCACAGCGACAGGTCAGGGCCGATGAAGGGGATTGCGCCGAACAGGTTGACGATTACCTGCGCGCCCCAGTAGGACATCTGGCCCCATGGCAGCAGGTAACCGAAGAAGGCTTCGGCCATCAGGCACAGGAAGATGCCGACGCCGAACAGCCAGACCAGTTCGCGCGGCTTGCGGTATGAGCCGTACAGCAACGCGCGCGTCATGTGCAGGTAGACCACGATGAAGAACGAGGAGGCGCCGGTCGAGTGCATGTAGCGCACCAGCCAGCCCCATGGCACGTCGCGCATGATGTATTCGACCGAGGCGAAGGCCAGCGTCGCATCCGGCTTGTAATGCATCACCAGGAAGATGCCGGTGACGATCTGGATGACCAGCACCAGCAGCGCCAGCGAGCCGAACACGTAGAAGAAATTGAAGTTCTTCGGCGCGTAATATTCGGACAGGTGCGCCTTGAAGGTCGAGGTCAGCGGAAAGCGGGCATCGATCCAGCCGACCGCCTTTTCCGACAACGGCGCATTGGCCGGCAGCTTTTTCTCTACGAATGCCATGATTTATGCCTCACCTTTCTCATCTTTGCCGATCAGGATCTTGGTATCGGACACATACATGTGACGGGGAACGTCGAGATTGTTCGGCGCCGGCTTGTTCTTGAAGACCCGGCCGGCCAGGTCGAAGGTCGAACCGTGGCAGGGGCAGAGAAAGCCGCCATTCCAGTCGTCCGGCAGCGAAGTCTGGGCACCCGGGGTGAACTTCGACGACGGCGAGCAGCCGAGATGCGGACAGATGCCGACCACGACCAGGATGTCTTCATGGCCCTTGTGCGCCCGCGCGGCGTTCTTGCAATAGTCGGGCAGCTCCATGGTGTACGGCTTTGCCGACTGCGGATCGGCAACCTTGGCGTCGTTGGCGGGAATCGACTTCATTTGCTCCGGCGTACGCTTCATGATCCAGACCGGCTTGCCGCGCCATTCGAAGACTTTCATCTCGCCCGGCTTCAGATCGGAAATGTCCGCTTCCACCGGCGCGCCGGCGGCTTTTGCCCGCTCCGACGGCTGGAAGGTGGACACGAGTGCACCCGCGGTTGCCAATCCTGCCACCCCACCCGCCGCAGCTGTTGCGACGAGCAAGCCGCGCCGACCCGAGTCGACCTGCTTTTCGTTACTCATACCCACCCCAATCACTCAAATTGCGAAATCTGTCCGAAACTTCTAGCAACCTTAGATTATAGCGGAGACATGAAACGTTTTGTAATGAATACGTGGAGCAACTGTAATTCATGTCCTGATCGCATGTGCGCGCCCCGGGCGCGGCCAATGCCGCCGGTCGAGCGTAATCGTGACGCCGGCGGTTTGCATCGCCTCGCATCTGGGCGCAAAATCGCAGGCCGGCTTTCGATTTTCATGCGTCGCATCATCCTTCAACCGATCTATTACAGGGCAGACAATGGCACTCATGCAGGAATTCAAGGCGTTTGCAATCAAGGGCAACGTGGTCGATCTGGCAGTGGCCGTCATCATCGGCGCGGCATTCGCAAAAATCGTCGATTCGCTGGTGCAGGACCTGATCATGCCGGTGTTCGGCAAGGTCTTCGGCGGTCTCGATTTCAGCAATTACTATATTCCGTTGAATCACCAGGCAGCAAACCTGCCGCTGGCGGAAGCGAAAAAAGCCGGCGCCGTTTTTGCCTATGGAAATTTCCTGACGATTTCCCTGAATTTCCTGATCCTGGCATTCATCATTTTCCAGATGGTGCGCATCATCAGCCGCCTGAAACATGCCGAACCGGCGGTCGTGCCGGTCGCGACAGCGCCGGCTGCCGAGATCGTCCTGCTGACCGAAATTCGCGACGCCTTGAAGCAGCGCGCGCAATAGCCGGAGAAAGCCTGCAGCCGGATCGATCCGCCCATGCGGGCGTGGGCAGCACAACGATCGGGCAATGCCTATCCGCGCATCCGGAGGCCCGTGATTCTTGCGAAAAAGGTTACTATTGAATTCGGGCCAGCAGGTCCATCACCGCGGCGCCGGCATGCCGGAATCCGCCCGCCCATCGATTCTTGAACTTGCGTTTCCCCCTCTATGCGACGTCTCTGGCTTCTCTTTGCACAAATCGCCACCGCCGGACTGGCGATCTGGTTCGTCGTCACGACCCTGAAACCGGAATGGATTTCCCAGGTCAACGAGCGCACCCGGCGGGTCCAGGTCGCCACGACCAGCGTGCCGATGCTGGAAGCGCCGGCAGGCGGCGCCGTAGGCCAGGGCACCTACCGCAACGCGGCGAAGCGGGCGATGCCGTCGGTGGTCAACATCTTCACGACCAAGGAAGCCAGGCAGCCGAAAAATCCGCTGATGGACGACCCGTTCTACAAGCGCTTTTTTGGCGAGCAGCAGCGCGACCCCGAGGAAAAACAGTTCAGCCTGGGTTCTGGCGTGATCGTCAGCACGCAAGGCTATATCCTCACCAACAACCATGTGGTGGAAGCCGCCGACGAGATCGAAGTGGCGCTGGCAGACGGGCGCAAGGCGGTCGCCAAGGTGGTCGGCGCCGACCCGGAAACCGACCTGGCGGTCATCAAGATCGACCTGCCCAACCTGCCGGCGATTACCCTCGGTCATTCGGAGCAGTCGAGCGTGGGCGACGTCGTGCTGGCAATCGGCAATCCGTTCGGCGTCGGCCAGACGGTCACCATGGGCATCGTCTCGGCGCTGGGGCGTAATCATCTCGGCATCAATACCTTCGAGAACTTCATCCAGACCGATGCGGCGATCAATCCGGGCAACTCCGGCGGCGCCCTGATCGACACCAACGGCAATCTGCTGGGCGTGAATACGGCAATCTATTCGCGCAGCGGCGGCTCGCTCGGCATCGGCTTTGCCATTCCTGTCACGACGGTGAAGAACGTGATGGAGTCGATCATCAACAGCGGCCAGGTAGTGCGCGGCTACATCGGCGTCGAACCGCAGGACATCACGCCGGAGCTGGCTGAAAGTTTCGGGCTGGCCACCAAGACCGGCGCCATCATCGCCGGCGTCGTGCGGGGCGGCCCGGCCGACAAGGCTGGTGTTCGCCCGGGCGACATCCTGGTGGCAGTCGAAGGCAAGCCGGTCACCGACACCACGGAAATGATGAACCTGATCGCGCAACTGACGCCCGGCGCCCGGGCAAAGGTAACGGTCCTGCGCAAGAGCGCGAAGTCGACACTCGATGTGACGGTGGGCAAGCGACCCCGCGTCGCCCGTCCCGATCCGGCCATCAACCCACACGAAGAAGCGGAATAGACGGCATGCACCTGCGCGACCTGGTCCGCTTCCTGGACGAGCTTTCCGAAAACAACAACCGCGCCTGGTTCGTGATGAACAAGCCGCGCTATGACATCCTGCGCGAAGAGTTTTTGGCGCTGGTGACGGCGCTGGTGCCGCAGGTCGCCCGTTTCGATCCGGCTGTCGCCAGCTGCAATCCAAAGAAGGCGCTGTTTCGCATCAACCGCGACATGCGCTTTTCGCACGACAAGACGCCTTACAAAACGTTTTTTTCGGCATCGATCACCTCGAGCGGCCTGAAGAAACCGAGCCAGGGCGGCGGGCCGTCCTATTATTTCCAGATCAACGCGCAGGGAAACCTGTTGGTGGCAGCCGGGGAATGGCTGCCGCCGGCCGACCGTCTCAAGGCGATTCGCAACCGGATCATCGACGACCCCGCGGGTCTGCCGAAGATCGCCGCCAACAAGGCCTTGAAGGCCCATTTTGGCGGGTTGCAGGAAGCAGGCAAGCTCAAGCGCCCGCCCAAGGGATTCGACGCGGACTCGCCGCAGATCGAGCTACTCAAGCTGAAACACTTCATCGTGTGGCGCGAAGACCCGGTCGGCAAGATGATGCCGGAAGTGCTGGAGCAGGAAGTGCTGGCCGGCTTCAAGACGGCGCAACCGCTCGTGACCTGGCTGCGCGCCATCCGCACGCCGGTGGCGGACGACGCGGTTTAGTTGCGACGCGGCGTATGCTGCTCAGAGTTCAGCATTTTGCCGGGCAACCGGCAGGTACGATGCCGCCGTGATGATGGCCTGGGCGGATTTCATTCCATAGAACCCGACGAGCGTGGCATCGTATTCGGCGGCCAGCATGTGGACGCGCGACGCTTCTGGAAATAATTTGGCACCGTTTGTATAGCTGTCGATCGCCGCCTGCGTGTTGTGATACATGTGCTCCATGAAATCCTGAAACTTGTCATCCGGATCGTCGGGAAGACGAAGACTCAGGCTGGTGAAGCCGTCTTTTTTAACAGGGCCACCGGCCAGCTTTCCGTGGAACAGCCGTGCCGCTTTCGCAAACCGCGCCTCGTCTACGGTGACGACGAGATTCGGCGAGGGGAGCAGGCGCGCGGCCTCCTGCATCTTCAGGATTATCTTTTTCATCAGCGCCGGATCAAAACCTTCCGGCGGTCCGAGATCGAGCAGTTGGCACTGCTCCACATTCTTCTTGACGAGGCAGGGATCGAACGCCTCATAGGGTGTTGCCGAAAAGGCCGAAAGATTTTTTCGTACATTACGCTGGCCGATATCCCGGTGCCGCGCTTCGTGCCGAACCGTGTCCCTGAGCTTTTCGATCTCCCCCGGCGTCACGACAGGATCGGCATTCAGGGCGGAGTGATCGGCGGCGGGGTTATAGAAGCCTTGTAGCTTCACATCGCTCGATTCGAAGAATTCACCTGGTATCAACAGATAGCCTGCGGTCTTGTATTTTGGATCGGTTTCCTTGATCACTGCACAGTGCTGGTCGTATGTGCTGCCATGAAGCCGGGCACTGAACGCCTCGCTGATTGGATGAAATTCAGGCGTGAGGCCGATCTGCAATCTGGTCATCGCCTCGCAGGGCGATTCCGCCTGCTGCGCCGACGCCTGCGCACGGGCCAGTGAAGACACACCGAACATGCCGCCCAACGTGACGGCGCCGCGGACCAGGCGACTGGCAGCCGATTGCCGGGCAGGCCGACTGCGCATTGCCGCGGCATCCCGGCGCACATTCTGCCTGCGCTGCGAAAGATCAGCGCTTTCCTGCAGCGGTGTCGGCGGCAGCGCAACCGTTGCACCCGTCAAGGCGGCAGGCGTGGCAACGGATGGCTGAGCAAGGCGTGAAGACGGGAGGCAAGTTTTCATGGCGTCGGGTCAAGTTGAGAGGTTGGCGGGGCGAGATGGCGCCATGGTGGGAATCGGGCGAATGGCGCTGGCATGAACGCCATGAGATATCAAAAAGATAATATTTACGGCGCACGAATTCTGGCACACCCCTGTTGGCGGCTGTTTCAACATTAAAGAAGGCGGGACAGGCCCCGGCAGCCTTGGGCCAGGCGTTGCGTCAGTCAAGCGCCTGTCAAAGCCGGAGCGTGAATGGGGATTGTCGGTGCTGGCGGCAGGAAAAGCATCAAGGCAGGCAGTTCTTGCGACTTTGCGCAAATGCGGTGGCCCGTTTCAGGTCTGCGCTTCGGAAGAATCCGTCTCCGGCGCCTGCGTGACACGCGCAAACAGGGGTGCGATCAACAGGCCGATCTCGAACAACAGGCACAACGGAATTGCCAGGAACAGCTGGCTCATCACGTCCGGCGGCGTCACCACCGCTGCGATGACGAAGGCGCCGACAATCACATAGGG
>JANXSS010000363.1 GCA_025356535.1 Herminiimonas sp. | reverse complement strand
CCCAGCCGGTACGTCCCTTCGTCACCGGCAGCATGTCGATGCAGTCGACCGGGCAGGCCGGCACGCACAGGTCGCAGCCGGTGCACAGGTCCGGCAGGATCGCATGCATCTGCTTTGCCGCGCCCAGGATGGCGTCGACCGGACAGGCCTGGATGCACAGCGTGCAGCCGATGCAGCGGCTTTCATCGATGACGGCAACCGGGCGCTCGCGTTCCGGGCCGTGTTCGACGTTGAGAAAGATGACCGGCCAGCCGAGTACGCCGGCAATCCGGGCGATGCCTTGCTGGCCGCCCGGCGGGCACTGGTTGTAGTGTGCCGCGCCGCTGGCGATCGCCTCGGCGTACGGGCGGCAACCGGCGTAGCCGCACTTGGTGCACTGCGTCTGCGGCAGGACATCTTCGATCCGGTCGGCCAGGTCGGCATGCGCGGCGTCGGCAACGCCGGCCTGGACGGGGGCGTTGGCCAGATGCAGTGGCGGCTTCGGAGCGACTGGTGGCACGATGGGCTTTTTCGGTTAAAACAGGATTATCGTGCTATTCGGAGCATGCTTCAAACGAATCCGCAAATGAAAAAGCCGCGCGCTTGGCAGCGGGCGGCTTGCAGGACGGGCAGGGCAAGGCGCTTGCCCGCCGGGTGATCGACGCCGCCGGAAAGTCCCCGGCGGCAGCCGGCCATCAGTCGTGCGCCTTGATGAACTCGGCGATCTTCGGACAGATCGTTTCGCGCCAGCGGCGACCGGCGAAGATGCCATAGTGGCCGCACTGCGGCGCTTCGAAATGCTGCTTCATTTTCTTGGGGATTCCCGAGCAGAGTTCATGGGCGGCCTGGGTCTGGCCGGAGCCGGAGATGTCGTCGAGCTCGCCTTCGATGGTAAGCAGCGCGACATCCTTGATGTCGGCCGGGCATACCAGCTGGCCGTCGACTTCCCAGGTGCCTGCCGGCAGGCGGAATTCCTGGAACACCGTCTTGATGGTCTCAAGGTAATAATCGGCCGGCATGTCGAGCACCGCATTGTATTCGTTGTAGAACTTGCGATGCTCCTCGGCCGAGGCGTTGTCGCCGGCGCGCAGGTGCATGTAGAAGTCCCAGTGGCTCTGCGCATGATGCTGCGGATTCATGGCGACGAATCCTGCATGTTGCAGAAAGCCCGGATAGACACGGCGACCGGCACCCGGATAGTTCGCCGGAACCGTGTAGATCACCTTGTTCTCGAACCAGGAAAACGGCTTTTCGGTTGCCAGGTTGTTGACTGCCGTCGGCGACTTGCGCGGATCGATCGGTCCGCCCATCATCGTCATCGTCTTCGGCATCAACGGGTCCTGCGCGGTTGCCATGAGCGAGATTGCCGCCAGCACCGGTACCGTCGGCTGGCATACCGAAATGACGTGCAGATTCGGGCCAAGCGTATGGATGAACTCCTGCACGTAATGGATGTAGTCGTGCAGATGGAATTCGCCCTCGGCCAGCGGCACCATGCGCGCATCGGTCCAGTCGGTAATGAAGACGTCATGTTCGGCGAGCAGACTGCGTACCGTGTCGCGCAGCAGCGTCGAATGATGGCCCGACAGGGGCGCGACCAGCAGCACGGTCGGCTGCTTCAGGGCAGCGAACGCCTTGGCGCTCATGTCCTTCTTGAAATGGATCAGCGTGCAGAACGGCTTGCGCACCCGGGCTTCTTCGATGATGCCGACGGTTTCGCCCGCAACCGGCACGGTCTTGATGTCGAATGCAGGCTTGTCGTAATCCTTGCCGAGCCGATAGATGAGTTCATAGCCGGCAGCGATGCGCTGGGCGAACGGCGTATGGGCCAGCGGCGAAATCGGATTGGTGAAGAGTTTCGACGAGGCTTCTGCCCACTGGATCAGCGGATTGAGAAAAGAACGGTTCAATTCATGAAAGTGGTAGAGCATGTGAGCCTCTTGATGGGGGTTCGATAGAAACGGGATTCTGCAGGGAAATGCAAATTGCTGCAATGCATCAATTCATATTTGTTCAAAAAAACGCAAATATTACTGAATATTCCTGAACCCCGTAGACGCCATTATGCACAGCAAGCGGCAGCGCGCGTCTCAATTACGGGCAAACGCCGCGATAGTTGTTTGAATTCAACAAATTTGCAGTGCTTGCAAAAGCCGTGCAGCCAGTCGGCAGGCGACTGGCTGGCCCTCTCGATCGAATCTAGTCGAACACCGGACTTTCGACGCCGAGAATCTTGTGCAGTTTTGGCGACGTTGTCGTGTACTGCATGTGAATCTTCTTGTCCGGGAAAATATACGGCGCCGCGCCGAAGGCGGCAAGCGCCGCTTCGTGGAAGCCCGAGAGGATGAGTTTTTTCTTGCCGGGATAAGTGTTGATGTCGCCGACGGCGAAAATGCCCGGCACGTTGGTTTCGAACTTTTCGGTGCCGACCTTGAGCTGCTTGCGCTCGATCTCCAGGCCCCAGTCGGCAATCGGGCCGAGCTTGGGCGACAGGCCGAAGAACACCAGGAGGTGATCCAGCGGCATGCGCCGCGTGACGCCGTCCGAGGCCGTGACCTTGATTTGCGCAAGCCGGCCGTCGGCCGCTGTCTCGAAGCCGGTGACCTGGCCGACCAGCAGCTGCATTTCCAGGTCGTCGCATAGCTGCTTCATCTTCGCCACCGATGCCGGTGCCGCACGGAATTCGTCGCGCCGGTGCAACATCACCACCGATTCGGCCTTGCCGACCAGGTTCAAGGCCCAGTCGAGCGCCGAGTCGCCGCCGCCGCAGATCACCAGGTTCTTGCCGTGAAACTGCACCGGGTCCTTGACGCGGTAGAACAGCTGCGTGCCGTCGAACTGGTCGATGCCGTCGACCTTGATGGTACGTGGCTGAAACGAGCCGACCCCGGCCGCGATGAAGATGGTCTTGGTGATGAAGCGGGTGCCGAGCGACGTCTCCAGATCGAAGCGGCCGTCGTCGCGCCGGTGCACCAGCGAGACTTCCTGGTTCAGGTGAAAGGTCGGGCCGAACGGCTCGATCTGCTTCAACAGGTTGTCGGTCAACTCCTGGCCGGTGCAGACGGGCACTGCCGGGATGTCATAGATCGGCTTGTCCGGATACAGCTCGACGCACTGGCCGCCAACGCTGTGCAGGGAGTCGATGACATGCGCCTTGATTTCCAGAAGGCCGAGTTCGAACACCTGGAACAGGCCGACCGGTCCGGCACCGACGATCACGGCATCGGTTTCGATCGGGGCGGTTGCATTGAGAAGGCTGGTAGTCATACGGCGATCGGTTTCCAAAATGAAGGGTTAAATGCGCAGTGACGCCAGGCGCAATCAGCGCGCGAGAAACTGCAGTTTCTGTGGCACGTCTTTCCATTGATCGGCGTCGGCCAGCGCCGCCTTGGTCTTGGTAATCGACGGCCACTTGCGCGAGAGCTCGACGTTGAGCTTGATGAAATCCTGCTGGTCGGCCGGCACGTCCTCTTCGGCATAGATGGCATTGACCGGGCATTCGGCAACGCAGACGGCGCAGTCGATGCATTCGTCCGGATCGATGGACAGGAAATTCGGCCCCTCTCGGAAGCAATCCACCGGGCATACATCAACGCAGTCGGTGTAACGGCAGCGGATGCAGGATTCGGTCACAACATGGGTCATAACGGTCCTATCTCTGTTTTCGGAAAAATTCCGGGCGACGATCGGCAGGTGCCGGGCGGTGCGTGGGCGCTTGCGCGAGCCCTTGCCGTGCATGCCGGAAGACCGGATTTCCGGTGCCTCGGGATCTGCCCGGCCAACAACCGGCATATGGTCGTGAAGGCACGTGTAAAATGACTGCAACGGCGCACGCTGCCAACCGCAAAGCCTTGTATTTTAAGGCAAAACAGATGGTCCGACAAACCGCATTTAGACAGAATCCGAATAAGCAAATGCGAACGCTGAACCGCCATCGCATGCGCACGGCAGATCGCCGCCGGTTGCAGGCGAATGCGGTCATCTGCTGCAGCCGGTAGGTGCATGCGGTCGGTTGCGCCCTTCGTCACCACACCAGCAAGTATATCCGTTCAGACAAAGAGGCATGCATGAGCAGGAAAACGCTGTCCCTGGCCATCGGCATCTGCCTGCTATTCGGCAGCATCCAGGCAAGCAGGGCAGAAGCACTGCCACCGGTGCGCATCGGCGAAATCAATAGTTACTCGAGCGCGCCGGCCTTTGCCAATGCCTACCGTAACGGCTGGAAACTGGCACTCGAGGAAATAAACGCCGCCGGCGGCGTCAACGGCCGCCTGCTGGAAGTGCTGTCGCGCGACGACGGCGGCGAGCGCCGGCAGGCTGTTCTGGTGGCGCAGAACCTGATCGTGCGCGACCAGGTCGATCTCCTGATCGGCACCTATCTTTCCGGCATCGGACTGGCGGTGGCAAACGTCGCCAGCCAGAACCAGAAGGTCTTCATCGCCGGCGCGCCCTTGTCGGACTCGCTTACCTGGGACAAGGGCAACCGCTACACCTTCCGGTTGCGGCCGTCGACCTTCATGCAGGCGGCGATGCTGGTCGAGGAAGCGGCCAAGCTGCCGGTCAGGCGCTGGGCG
>JANXSS010000323.1 GCA_025356535.1 Herminiimonas sp. | reverse complement strand
AGCAGCGCCTGCAGGCCGCCTTTGACCAGGCTCGTGTAGCCGCTGAAAAAGACGATTTCCTTGCCGATCAGCGTTTCATCGTAGAAGCTGAAATTGCTGAAGTGATTCATCATCTTCGAATGCGACTCTGCCAGCAGCGTCAGCACCAGGACCTTTTCGCCCTGGCGCGCATGCAGGAAGCCCATCTGGCAGGCAAGCGTGGTCTTGCCACTGCCGGCCAGCCCCTGTATCAGGTACAGGCTGTTGACCGGCAGGCCGCCACCGAGCGTCACGTCGAAACCCGCCACGCCGGTCTTGAGCAAAGCACCGCGCTGGCTGCTGCCGGATTGACTACCGTTGCTGTTGTCCATGCTGTCCTCTGGCCAGGCTGCGTTCATGACAGCGCTGGGGATCAGCGCTACGGCTTGTCGTGCGCCTTCAATGCTTGTTGCAACGCTTAGCGGACAGCAAAATACGCTGCCACCCCTGGCTGCGTTCCGGCATGGAAATTCCACGGGCCAGCAGCGCCGCAGGGCGATGCCAGAGCGCACCGCGCCCGTCGTCGGCCCGTCTGCCTCAGGCGGCAGCCACGGCATCCCGGATCTGCTGCAACGACGCCGCATCCTCGATGGTCGGCAGGTCGCCGGTATCGCGCCCTTCGCAGATCGCCTGGATCGAACGGCGCAGCAGCTTGCCCGAGCGCGTCTTGGGCAGCATGCCGACGAAGTACACCCGCGCCGGCCGTCCGAGGGCGCCCAGGCGCTTGTCGACCACGCCCATGATTTCCGCTTCCAGCACTTTTGCCTCCGCAGGCGTGGCGCAGCGCGTTGCATTTTTTGCAATCACGAAGGCAACCGCGACCTGGCCCTTCAGCTTGTCCTCGATGCCGACCACGGCCACCTCGGACACATCCGGATGGCTGGAAATGCTTTCCTCGATCTCGCGCGTGCCCAGGCGGTGACCGGCGACATTGATGACGTCATCGGTGCGGCCGAGGATAAAGTAGTAGCCGTCGGCGTCGCGGATGCCCCAGTCGAAGGTCGAATACACCTGCTCGGAGGCGAAATTGGACCAGTAGGTATCGACGAAGCGGGCGTCGTCCCGGTACACCGTCTGCAGGCAGCCCGGCGGCAGCGGCCCTTCGATGACGACCACGCCCTTTTCATTGGCCGCGCATTCGATGCCGGTCGATTCATCGAGGATCTTGACGCGATAGCCCGGCATCGGCAGGCCCGGGCTGCCCAGGCGCGTCGGCGTGTCGTCGATGCCTCTTGCCACCGACAGGATCGGCCAGCCGCTTTCGGTCTGCCAGTAATTGTCGATGATCGGCACGCCCAGCGCCTCGGCAATCCAGTTCGACGTGGTTTCATCGAGCGGCTCGCCGGCCAGGTACATTGCCTTCAACGACGACAGGTCGCATTGGGCAATGAGTTCGGGCGACTGCTTGCGCAGGACCCGGATTGCGGTCGGCGCCGAAAACAGGCGCGTGACCCGGTACTTCTCGACGATGCGCCACCAGATGCCGGCGTCGGGCCGGGTCGGCAAGCCTTCGTAGAGGACCGTTGCCATGCCGGCGATCAGCGGCGCATAGATGATGTAGGAGTGACCCACCACCCAGCCGATGTCGGAGGTGCAGAAAAATACGCCGCCCGGTCCGTCGCAGAACAGCGTCTTCATCGACTGCGCCAGCGCCACCGCATAGCCGCCGACATCGCGCTGCACGCCCTTGGGCTTGCCGGTGGTGCCGGAGGTATAGAGGATATAGGAGGAATCGGTCGACTCGAGCCAGGTCACCGGCACCTGCGCATCCATATGCTCGGCGCGCGCCATGCCGTAATCGATGTCGCGCCAGCTGGTCAGTTCCATCGGCGCCAGCCTGCGATTGACGATCAGCGCATGCCTGGGCTTGTGCTCGGCCAGCTTGATGGCTTCGTCCAGCAACGGCTTGTAGGGGATCACCTTGCCGCCGCGCGAGCCGGCATCGGCTGAGACGATCAGGGTCGGCCGCGCATCGTCGATGCGGGTAGCAAGACTGTTGGCGGCGAAGCCGCCGAAGACCACCGAGTGGATTGCGCCGATGCGGGCACAGGCGAACATGGCAAAGACCGCCTCGGCGATCATCGGCATGTAGAGCAGCACCCGGTCGCCGCGCGTCACGCCCAAGGACAGCATGATGGCGGCGCAGCGCTGCACCTCGGCATGCAGTTCGCGGTAGGAATAGGTTTTTTCCTGCGGCGTGCCGTCGGCCGTTTCGGTGGTAATCGCGATCAGCGCCGGCGCGTCCGGCTGCGTCGGCAGCCAGCGGTCGATGGCGTTGTGGCAGAGGTTGGTCTGGCCGCCGGCGAACCACCGGGCAAACGGCGGCTTGCTGTAATCGAGCACGCTGGCAAACGGCACATGCCAGTCGATGCCTTGCGCTGCCTCGCGCCAGAATGCCTGGGGATCGTCGATCGACTGCCGGTAATACTCTTCGTAGCGCAAGTGTGCCTCCGTTATGGTGTCAGTTGGGGCGCACTCTGCGGTGCGCATGCGGATTTTTCCGGGGTATCCGGTGTGCTCGGATTGATTCTAGAACGCGTCGCCCGGCACCCGGACCCAGCCCTCCATCAGCACGCGGGCGCTGCGGCTCATGATCGCCTTCTTGACGATCCACTGACCACCGACCTGCTGCGCCTCGGCACCCACCCTCAGGGTGCCGGAGGGATGGCCGAAGCGCACCGCGCTGCGCTCGGTGCCGCCGGCGGCCAGATTGACCAGCGTGCCGGGAATCGCCGCAGCGGTGCCGATGGCAACAGCAGCCGTGCCCATCATGGCGTGATGGAGTTTGCCCATTGACAGCGCCCGCACCAGCAGGTCGATGTCGGCGGCGGCAACCGGCTTTCCGGAAGACGAGACGTAGTCGGCCGGCGGCGCCACGAAGGCGACCTTCGGCGTGTGCTGCCGCTTGGACGCTTCATCGACGTGGCCGATCAGGCCCATGCGCACGGCGCCATGCGCGCGGATCGATTCGAACAGCGCCAGCGCCGTGGCGTCGCCATTGATGGCCTCCTGCAGCTCGGTGCCGCGGTAGCCGATGGCGTCGGCATTGACGAAGATGGTCGGAATGCCCGCATTGATCATCGTGACCTGCAACGTGCCGAGCCCCGGCACCACCAGGTCGTCGACCAGCTGCCCGGTGGGGAACATGGCGCCGCCGGCGCCCTCCTCGTCTGCCGCCGGATCGATGAATTCGAGCTGCACTTCGGCCGCAGCAAAGGTCACGCCATCGAGCGCGAAGTCACCGGTTTCCTGCACCGCGCCGTCGCTCACCGGCACATGCGCGATGATGGTCTTGCCGATGTTGGCCTGCCAGATGCGCACCGTGGCGAAACCCGGCGCGCTGCTGTTTTCCAGCATGCGGCCCAGGTCCACCAGCCCGCTGCCGATCGCAAAGCCGCCGACGGCTGCCGAGAGGTTGCCGCAATTGCCGCTCCAGTCGACGAAGGCGCTGTCGATCGACACCTGGCCGAACAGGTAATCGACATCGTGACCGGGTTTGCTGCTGGCCGAAACGATCACGGTCTTGCTGGTGCTGGAGGTCGCGCCACCCATGCCGTCGATCTGCTTGCCGTACGGATCGGGGCTGCCGATGACGCGCAACAGCAGCGCGTCGCGCGCCGCGCCCGGCACCTGCGCGGCGCGCGGCAGGTCCTGCAGGCGAAAGAACACGCCCTTGCTGGTGCCGCCCCGGATATAGGTGGCCGGTATCCGGATCTGCGGTGCGTGCTTCACGGTTGCGCTCATCTAGGCCGCCTTCGACGATTCAAGGAAATCCTGCGCGAAGCGCTGCAGCACGCCGCCGGCTTCGTAGATCGACACTTCCTCGGCGGTGTCGAGACGACAGGTCACCGGCACTTCGGCCCGGGTGCCGTCCTTGCGGTGGATGATCAGGGTGAGCGTCGCCCGCGGCGTGCGTGCGCCGGTCACATCGAACGTCTCGCTGCCGTCGATCTGCAGCGTGATGCGGTTGACACCCGGCTTGAATTCCAGCGGCAAGACACCCATGCCGACCAGGTTGGTGCGATGGATGCGCTCGAAACCTTCGGCCGCAATCGCTTCGACGCCGGCCAGCCGCACGCCCTTTGCCGCCCAGTCGCGCGAGGAGCCCTGGCCATAGTCGGCGCCGGCAATGACGATCAGCGGCTGCTTGCGCGCCATGTAGATTTCGATGGCTTCCCACATGCGGGTGACCCGGCCCTCGGGTTCGATGCGGGTCAGCGAGCCGGCCTTGACCTTGCCGTTTTCGATCACCATTTCGTTTTTCAAGGTCGGATTGGCGAAGGTGGCGCGCTGCGCCGTCAGGTGGTCGCCGCGATGGGTGGCGTAGGAATGGAAGTCTTCTTCCGGCAGGCCCATCTTAGCGAGATATTCGCCGGCGGCGCTGTCGAGCATGATGGCGTTGGACGGCGACAGGTGGTCGGTGGTGATGTTGTCGCCCAGGACCGCCAGCGGGCGCATGCCGGTCAGTGATCGTGCGCCAGCCAGCGCACCTTCCCAGTACGGCGGGCGGCGGATGTAGGTGGTCTGCGGCCGCCAGTCGTAGAGCGGACTGACCTTCTGGCCGTCGTCGACCTGCAGGGCGAACATCGGCTCGTAGACCTTGCGGAACTGCGCCGGCTTGACGCTGGCGGCGACCACCGCATCGATCTCGGCGTCGCTCGGCCAGATGTCCGTCAGGCGCACCGCACGGCCCTCGGCATCGGTGCCGAGGATGTCCTTTTCAATGTCGAAGCGGATGGTGCCGGCAATCGCATAGGCGACTACCAGCGGTGGCGACGCCAAAAACGCCTGCTTCGCATACGGATGGATGCGGCCGTCGAAATTGCGGTTGCCCGACAAGACGGCCGTTGCATACAGGTCGCGTTCGATGACTTCCTTCTGTATCACCGGGTCCAATGCGCCGCTCATGCCGTTGCAGGTGGTGCAGGCAAAGGCGACGACGCCGAAACCCAGCGTTTCCAGTTCCGACAGCAGCCCGGCTTCTTCCAGGTACAACGCCACCGTCTTCGAGCCGGGCGCCAGCGAACTCTTGACCCAGGGCTTGCGCAGCAGGCCGAGCCGGTTCGCGTTGCGGGCAATGAGACCCGCGGCGATCATGTTGCGCGGATTGTTGGTGTTGGTGCAGCTGGTGATGGCTGCAATGATGACGGCGCCATCGGGCATCAGGCCGGGCACGTTCTCGACCACGCCGCTGATGCCGCGCGCTGCCAGCTCCGAGGTCGGCACGCGGGCGTGCGGATTGCTCGGCCCGGCGATATTGCGCACCACCGACGACAGGTCGAAATGCAACACGCGCTCATACACCGCATTGCGCAAGGTGTCGGCCCACAGGCCCGTATGCCGGGCATAGGTCTCCACCAGTTTGACCAGCGCATCGTCGCGCCCGGTCAGCTTCAGGTAGGTGATCGTCTGCGCATCGATGTAGAACATCGCCGCGGTGGCGCCGAACTCCGGCGCCATGTTGGAGATCGTCGCCCGGTCGCCCAGGGTCAGGTGCGCCGCGCCCTCGCCATAGAATTCCAGATACGACGACACCACCTTTTGCTTGCGCAGGAATTCGGTCAGCGCCAGCACCGTGTCGGTGGCAGTGATGCCCGGCTGCGGCTTGCCGCAAAGTTCGACGCCGATGATGTCGGGCAGGCGCATCCAGGAAGCCCGGCCCAGCATGACGCTTTCCGCTTCCAGGCCGCCCACGCCGATTGCCAGGACACCCAGCGCGTCGACCATCGGCGTATGCGAGTCGGTGCCCACCAGCGTGTCCGGAAACGCCACGCCATATTTGACCTGCACCACCGGGCTCATGCGTTCCAGGTTGATCTGATGCAGGATGCCGTTGCCCGGCGGGATCACGTCGACGTTCTTGAACGCCTTCTTGGTCCATTCGATGAAGTCGAACCGGTCTTCGTTGCGCCGGTCCTCGATGGCGCGGTTCTTGGCAAACGCATCCGGATCGAAGCCGCCGCATTCAACCGCCAGCGAATGGTCCACCACCAGCTGCGTCGGCACGACAGGATTGACCAGTGCCGGATCACCCCCTTGCGCGGCGATGGCGTCGCGCAGCCCGGCCAGGTCGACTAACGCCGTCTGGCCCAGAATGTCGTGGCACACCACGCGCGCCGGAAACCACGGAAAATCCAGGTCGCGCCGGCGCTCGATGAACTGCGTCAGCGACGCGGTCAGTGTCGCCGGATCGCAGCGCCGCACCAGGTTCTCGGCCAGCACACGCGAGGTGTACGGCAGCCGGTCGTAGGCGCCCGGCGTGATCGCATCGATCGCCTCGCGGGTATCGAAATAATCCAGGGCCGTGCCCGGCAGGTGCTTGCGGTGTGCTGTGTTCATGATGTGTGGACGCCTAAGGGTTTGGCAGCTGAGGATGTGGCGCGTTACATATGGCTAGTTACTTGCGCTTGTTGATCGGCACGAACTTCAGGTCTTCCGGGCCGACGTAGTTTGCGCTCGGGCGGATGATCTTGTTGTCGATGCGCTGCTCGATGATGTGCGCCGCCCAGCCGGAAGTGCGCGAGATGACGAACAGCGGCGTGAACATGGCAGTGGGCACGCCCATCATGTGATACGACACCGCCGAGAACCAGTCCAGGTTCGGAAACATCTTTTTTGCATCCCACATCACCGATTCGAGCCGCTCGGCGATGTCGAACATTTTTGTCGAGCCGGATTCCTTCGACAGCTTCTTCGCCACATCCTTGATCACCTTGTTGCGCGGGTCGGAGATGGTGTAGACCGGATGACCGAAGCCGATGATGACTTCCTTGTTTTCCATGCGGCGGCGGATGTCGGCCTCGGCTTCGTCGGGCGTGTCGTAGCGCTTCTGGATGTCGAAGGCGGCTTCATTGGCGCCGCCGTGCTTCGGTCCGCGCAAGGCGCCGATGCCGCCGGTGATGGCCGAATACATGTCGCTGCCGGTGCCGGCAATGACGCGCGAGGCAAAGGTGGAGGCATTGAATTCATGTTCCGCATACAGGATCAGCGAGACATGCATCGCCTTTTCCCAGGCGGCCGACGGCTTCTTGCCATGCAGCAGATGCAGGAAATGGCCGCCGATCGATTCATCGTCGGTTTCGACCTCGATGCGCACGCCGTTGTGGCTGTAGTGATACCAGTAGAGCAGCATCGAGCCAAACGATGCCATCAGGCGGTCGGCGATGTCGCGTGCGCCGGGTGTGCTGTGATCCTCTTTTTCCGGCAGGATGCAGCCGAGCACCGAAGCGCCGGTGCGCAGGACGTCCATCGGATGGGATGCTGCCGGCAGCCATTCGAGGCAAGCCTTCAGGTTCGCCGGCAGGCCGCGCAGGGCTTTCAACTTGCGCTTGTAGGCCGCCAGTTCGGCTGCATTGGGCAGCTTGCCATGCACCAGCAGATGGGCGATTTCCTCGAATTCGCTGGTCTCGGCAATGTCGAGAATATCGTAGCCGCGATAGTGCAGATCGTTGCCGGTCTTGCCGACGGTGCACAGCGCCGTGTTGCCGGCCGTGACGCCGGACAGGGCAACCGATTTTTTCGGCTTGAAGGCTGGTGGGATGGTCTCGCTCATGGTGTCTCCTCTGACTGCTGGTTGTTGTGGTTTTGGTTGCGCGTCTGCCTGGCGCTTGTGGTCATGCTGGTGCGGCGGTTTGCGTGCGCTCATTTTTCCTTGTTCTGCGCAAACAGCGCATCCAGTTTTTGCTCGAAGTCGTGATAGTTGATGCGGTCATACAGCTCCATGCGGGTCTGCATGGTGTCGACAACGCTCTTTTGCGTACCTTCGCGGCGCACCGCGTTGTAGACGTTCTCGGCTGCCTTGTTCATCG
>JANXSS010000509.1 GCA_025356535.1 Herminiimonas sp. | reverse complement strand
TACTCGGCCATCTTCATGTGCGAATCATCGACCGCATGATAGACCCGGCCGGGCATGCCGCGAAACAGCGCAAGCGCAATGATGGCGGCCAGGTCGTCGGCATGGATGTGATTGGTATGCACATCCTCGGCCGCGACCAGCGCGGGCGAACCCTTTTCCAGGCGCGCCAGCGGCAGCCGGTCGGCGGCATAGATGCCCGGCACGCGCAGGATCGCGACGCACCTGCCGCCGCGACGGCCCCACGCGCGCAGCACCCGTTCGGCATCGACCCGACGCCGCGCCCGCGGATTGTGCGGCGCCACCGGTCGCGTCTCGTCGATCCAGGCGCCGCCGCAGTCGCCATACACGCCGCTGGTGCTGACATAAACCAGTCGCACCCGCTCGGGTAAAATGGCGACCAGGCGGCGGGTCCTGCGGTCCTGCATGCCGTCCGATTGTGGTGGCGCCAGATGCACGACATGGTGCGCCAGGCGGGCCAGGCGCACCAGCGTGGCGGCATCGTCGAGGTCGGCCACGATCGGCACGGCGCCGGCAGCGCGCAGATCGTCGCAGCGCGATGGCTGGCTGGTGACGGCAAATACGCGGAACCGGTCGCGCACCAGCGGCAACAGGCGCATGCCGACATCGCCGCAGCCAAGGATCAGCAGCCGCGGCCGGTCGAGCCGGCGCGGCGCTGCGGTGGATATTTTTTCACTCATGATTGCATTCATTGCGGGATTGTATGACGTTTAAGGTGACGGTCCAGCCCAGCGGGCGGGTATTCGATTGCGAGGCCGGCGATACGGTGCTGGCGGCAGCGCTGCGCGCCGGCGTGGGCCTGCCGTATGGCTGCAAGAACGGCGCCTGCGGCAGCTGCAAGGGCAAGCTGCTGGCGGGCGCGGTGATCCACGGACCGCACCAGGTCAAGGCGCTGCCCGGCGCGGAGGAAGAGGCCGGACGCGCACTGTTCTGCTGCGCCCGGCCGCAATCGGACATCACGATCGAGGTGCGTGAAGTAAGCGGCCTGGGCGACTTCCCGGTGCGTAAGATGCCGTCGCGCGTGGCTCGCATGGAGCGAGTCGCCGACGACGTCATGCTGATCTGGCTGCAGTTGCCGGCCACCGACAAACTGCAGTACCGCGCCGGCCAGTACGTCGAATTCATTTTAAAAGACGGCAAGCGGCGCAGCTACAGCCTGGCCAATGCGCCGCATGTGGATGAACAGGTCAGCCTGCACATCCGCCACATGCCCGGCGGCGTCTTTACCGACCATGTCTTTTCAGGCATGCAGGAGCGCGACATCCTGCGCTTCGAAGGACCATTGGGCAGCTTTTTCCTGCGCGAGGACAGCGACAAGCCGATCGTCCTGATCGCCTCCGGCACCGGGTTCGCGCCGGTCAAGGCGATCATCGAGCAGGCAATCCACGGCAAGAGCGGGCGGCAGATGACGCTCTACTGGGGCGCACGCCGACCGGGCGACCTGTACATGCGCGCGCTGTGCGAAGCGTGGGCGGCAACGGTGCCCGGCTTTCGCTTCGTGCCGGTGGTGTCGGACGCCCTGCCTGAAGACGCCTGGCAGGGACGCACCGGCTTCGTGCACCAGGCGGTGATGGCCGACTTCCCGGACCTGTCGGGCCACCAGGTCTATGCCTGCGGTGCGCCGATCGTGGTCGATTCGGCGCAGCGCGACCTGGTCGAGCGGTGCGGCCTGCCGGCAGACGAATTCTATGCCGATGCCTTTACCTCGCAGGCCGACGTGCCGGACGCCTGATCGTCGTAGCCGGCGACAGCCCGGCGCAAAAACTTTTGACGCCTGCGAAAAAACATCTTAAGATCGACCTATGAACTCTTCACAGCACATCATCCGACGTCGCGCCAGTGCCTCTGCCCGCAGCCGCCTGCGACCGACGCCGTGCACGTGACCGTTTCCTGATCACCGAGCCACAGGCGAACCCTGTGGCTTTTTTTTTGGTATTTTGCAGTCCGCAGCCATTGGGCAGACTGCCGTTCTTTACCGGTTTCCCCAGCCCTTGTTTCGTTTTTCCCTACGCAGCCGCCCGACCAGGAGTCACGCCATGGAATTCAACCAGTTCGAAGTCGATGCACTGATGTACATCACCAACCGGCCGCCGATCGTCTTCGTCGAAGGCGACGGCATGTACCTGACCGATCACAACGGCAAGCGCTACCTCGATTACCTGCAGGGCTGGGCCGTCAACTGCCTCGGCCATGCGCCGCAATGCATCAGCGACGCCCTGGCTGCGCAGTCGAAGAAGCTGCTCAATCCATCACCGGCCTTCTACAACGCGCCGTCGATGCGCCTGGCGGCGCTGCTGACGGCCAACTCCTGCTTCGACCGGGTATTTTTTGCCAACAGCGGCGCCGAAGCCAATGAAGGCGCCATCAAGCTGGCGCGCAAATACGGCCGCATCCACAAGAATGCCGCCGGTGGCAAACGCTTCGAGATCATCACCTTCGATCACAGCTTCCATGGCAGGACATTAGCGACCATGTCGGCCTCCGGCAAGCCGGGCTGGGACACGATGTATGCGCCGCAGGTCGATGGTTTCCCGAAGGCTGAGCTCAACGACATCGCCAGCGTCGAACGCCTGATCACGGAACGCACCATCGGCGTGATGCTCGAACCCGTGCAGGGTGAAGGCGGCGTCATTCCGGCGACCCGCGAATTCATGCAGGCGCTGCGCGCGCTGACGAAAAAACACGGCATCCTGATGATGGTCGATGAAGTCCAGAGCGGCATGGGCCGCTGCGGCACGCTGTTTGCGCACCAGCTCGCCGGCGTCGAGCCCGACATCATGACGCTTGGCAAGGGCATCGGCGGCGGCGTGCCGCTGGCGGCCCTCTTGTGCCGGGAAGAGATCGCCTGCTTCGAGCCGGGCGACCAGGGCGGCACCTACAACGGCAATCCGCTGATGACAGCGGTCGGCGTGGCGGTGATGGAAGCGCTGACCGCGCCGGGCTTTCTGCAGGAAGTCGTCGACAAGGGCGCCTATCTGCGCAGCCAGTTGCTGATGCTGTGCGAGCGCCATGGCCTGGCCGGCGAACGCGGCGAAGGCCTGCTGCGCGCATTGAAGCTGGGCCACGACATCGGCCCGAAGATCGTCGAAGCGGCGCGCGACCTGGCGCCGATAGGCCTGTTGCTAAATTCGCCGCGGCCGGACCTGCTGCGCTTCATGCCGGCGCTGACGGTGACGACTGCCGAAATCGACCAGATGATCGGCATGCTGTCGGATGTACTACGCACGCTCGGACATTGAGGGTCGCGCGAGTTGTAGATTGCGAACTGCGCCATTGTTCACTTGAAGGAAACGCCGGATGTACCTGCCAAAGCATTTCGAACAGAACGATCCGGCACTGCTGCTGGAGGTGATGCGGCAGTACACGTTTGCCACGCTGGTGTCGCTGGTCGATGGTGCGCAATTTGCGACCCATGTACCCGTGGTGGCCAGCGAGGTCGATGGCATCATTGAAATCAACGGCCATGTCGCACGCGCCAATGCGCACTGGCGCGGCATGCAGAGCTCGCCCGAGGTGCTGATGATCTTCCACGGGCCGCACGCTTATATCTCGCCGACACATTACACGCAGCAGAACCGGGTGCCCACCTGGAACTACATCGCCGTGCATGCCAGCGGCACGGCAACCGTGCATGAAACCGATGCGGCAAAGCTTGCCATCCTGGCAGAATCGATCGGCCATCACGAGCCGGCGTACCGGGCGCAGTTCGACGCACTGGACGCACAATTCCGCGCCGCGATGTTGCATGCCATCGTCGGTTTTACCATCCAGGTCGAGCAATTGCAGGGGAAGTTCAAGCTCGGCCAGCACCGGCTTGCCGACGACAAGCCGGAATTGCAGGCCTGGCATGAAGCCGGTGGCGAAAACGAGCAGGCCATCGCATCATGGATGCAGCGCCTCGGCTACTGGCCGCAGACAGCCTGACCGGATGCAGCGGGCCGGCAGATCGCCCGTCGTAGCGGCAGTCGAGCGGTTGCCTCGGGTTGCTTCGACTGCCGCGCGCAAGCGACCTATTTCTTCGGCATGTACAGGTCGGTAATCACGCCCAGGCCCATTTCGGCGGCAAACATCGGCGTCTCCGACAATGTCGGATGCGCATGGATCGTCAGCGCCAGGTCTTCCAGATCGGCACCCATCTCCATCGCAAGCACCGTCTCGGCCAGCAATTCCCCGGCGTTCACGCCGACGATGCCGGCGCCGATGATGCGCCGGGTTTCCGGGTCCCACAAGAGCTTGGTCACGCCATCGTCGCGCCCCATCGCCAGCGCCCGGCCACTGGCCGCCCACGGGAAGTTCGCCTTGGCATATGGTATGCCCTTCGCCTTGGCTTCGGTCTCGGTCAGGCCCATCCATGCAACTTCCGGATCGGTATAGGCGACCGAGGGAATCGTCATCGGCTCGAACACGACCTTGTGGCCGGCGATGACTTCGGCGGCGACCTTGGCTTCATTGGTTGCCTTGTGCGCCAGCATCGGATCGCTGCAGACGTCGCCGATGGCAAAGATGTGCGGCACGTTGGTGCGCTGCTGGTTGTCGACCGGTATGAAGCCGCGCTCGGTGACGATCACGCCGGCCTTGTCGGCGGCGATCTCCTTGCCGTTGGGCTTGCGGCCCACTGCCAGCAGCACCATGTCGAACAGTTGCGGGGGCGGCGCCGCG
>JANXSS010000230.1 GCA_025356535.1 Herminiimonas sp. | reverse complement strand
AACTTCATCTCGATGAAGGCGACCGAAGGACCGAAGCTGGCCTTCGCGCTGGAAGAACACGTGCGCAGCTACGACGTCGACATCATGAACCTGCAACGCGCCAAGGCGCTGGTGCCAAATGCCGGACCCGACAATGACCTGATCGAAGTCCGGCTGGAGAGCGGCGCCACCCTGCGAAGCAAGTCGGTGGTCATCACGACCGGTGCGCGCTGGCGCAACATCAACGTGCCGGGCGAGGCCGAATTCAAGAACCGTGGCGTTGCCTACTGTCCGCATTGCGACGGTCCGCTGTTCAAGGGCAAGCGGGTGGCGGTCATCGGCGGCGGCAACTCCGGCGTCGAGGCGGCAATCGACCTGGCCGGTCTGGTCGCGCACGTCACGCTGGTCGAATTCGACACGAAATTGCGTGCTGACGCGGTCCTGCAGCGCAAGCTCACCAGCCTGAAGAACGTCACCGTCATCACCAACGCGAAGACCACCGAAATCACCGGCGGCGAGACCGTCAACGGCCTGGTCTACCAGGACCGGGCAACGCAGGCGCAGCATACGGTCGACCTCGAAGGCGTCTTCATCCAGATCGGCCTGATTCCGAACACCGATTGGTTGAAAGGCGTGGTCGAGCTGTCGAAGCATGGCGAGATCATCGTCGACGACCGCGGCCAGACTTCGGTGCCGGGCGTCTTCGCGGCCGGCGACGCCACCACCGTGCCGTTCAAGCAGATCATCATCGCCGCCGGCGATGGCGCCAAGGCGGCGCTCGGTGCATTCGACCATCTGATCCGTTCGTCGGTTGCCGCCTGACCTGCATGGCGCTACTGCTGCCGATGCCGTCGGGCGTGGGCGGCGTCCCGTGACCCCGCCCTGTCATTTCCAGGGCGCGGGCAGCGAAACTTTTGGTATGAAATAGCAGAATACCGACACACGGGCTGCCCGACTCTGTTACTCTAAAGAAATGACTTTCCCTTCCGCTGTCTGCAATTGCCGTTATTTGCGGTAACTGCCGGTAATGCGCTTGCGCTGCAAGTGCACCGATGTTCGCAGCGGCGGCAACGGCAATATGTCATTTCTTACGGAGCGCTCCGATGCGGCACGATGTTTCTGCGTTCCTGGCTACACCGGCTGCTGCCGGCGTCGATGCCAATGTCGATACCGATACCGGCCTCGAAAGGCGGCACCAGGCCAGCCTGCTCAAGGCCGGCGCGTTGCAGGACGCGATCTTCAACAGCGCTTATTTTTCCAGCATCGCCACCGATGAAAACGGTGTCATCCAGATCTTCAATGTCGGCGCCGAACGCATGCTCGGCTATGCCGCCGCCGACGTCGTCAACCGGATCACGCCGGCCGACATCTCCGACCCGCAGGAACTGCTGGCGCGCGCCGCCGCGCTGAGCACCGAATTCGGTGCGCACATCACCCCCGGCTTCGCAGCGCTCGTGTTCAAGGCGTCGCGCGGCATCGAGGATATTTACGAGCTGACCTACATCCGCCAGGACGGCTCGCGCTTTCCGGCGATCGTCTCGGTCACCGCCTTGCGCGACGCCGGCAGCACCATCATCGGCTACCTGCTGATCGGCACCGACAACACGGCGCGCCGGCAGATCGAAGCGGCGCAGGCGCTGCTGGACCAGCAACTGCGCGACCAGCAGTTCTACACCCGTTCGCTGATCGAATCGAATGTCGACGCGCTGATGATGACCGATCCGCATGGCGTCATTTCAGACGTGAACCGGCAGATGACGGCGCTGACCGGTTTCAGCCGGGAAGAACTGATCGGCGCGCCCTGCAGCCGTTTCTTCACCGACCCCGTGCGCGCTGACGCAGCGATCGCCCGCGTGTTGCGCGACAACCGCGTGAGCGACTACGAATTGACGGTGCGCGCCAGGAACGGCGACGAAACCGTGGTCTCCTACAATGCGGCCACCTTCCACGACCGCGAGCAGCGGCTGCAGGGCGTGTTTGCCGCCGCGCGCGACGTCACCGAGCGCAAGCGTTTCGACAACACGCTGCAGGAAAAGAACATCGAGCTCGAGCACGCCAGCCGCATGAAGTCGGAATTTCTGGCCACGATGTCGCATGAATTGCGCACGCCCCTGAACGCCATCATCGGCTTTTCCGAAGTGTTGAAGGATGGCCTGGTCGGCCAGCTGAGCGAGAGCCAGCAGGAATACATCGGTGACATCTTTTCCAGTGGCCAGCACCTGCTGTCGCTGATCAACGACATCCTCGACCTGTCCAAGGTCGAGGCCGGCATGATGACGCTCGAACTC
>JANXSS010000214.1 GCA_025356535.1 Herminiimonas sp. | reverse complement strand
GAATGCCACGCTGTTGCCGCCGGCCGACGCGCGCTAAAGTCAGGCCATGATCTCCCTCATCACCCCCAAAACTTACCCATCCACCCCGTCGCGCCGCGTTGCCTTTATCGGTCTCGGCGTGATGGGCTATCCGATGGCCGGCCATCTGGCCATGGCCGGTCACAGCGTCACGGTCTACAACCGCACCGCCACCAAATCCGCCGGATGGAAAGCGCAACTGACCCAAGCCGGCGCGTCCCGGGCGGCTGAACTGGCCTACGCCGCCACGCCCCGGGAAGCTGCCATGGGCGCCGAAATCGTGTTCTGCTGCGTCGGCAACGACGATGACTTGCGCTCGGTGGTGCTGGGTGAAGACGGCGCTTTCGCCGGCATGCTGTCCGGCGCGGTGTTCGTCGACCACACCACCGCGTCGGCCGACGTGGCGCGCGAACTTTCCAAAGCCACCCTGGCGCTCGGCGTGCAGTTCATCGACGCACCGGTGTCGGGTGGCCAGGCGGGCGCGCAAAACGGCGCCCTCACCGTCATGTGCGGCGGCGACGCAGCCACCTTCGCCCAGGTCAAGCCGGTGATCGATGCCTTCGCGCGTGCCGTCACGCTGCTGGGCGACAGCGGCTCGGGGCAACTTGCCAAGATGGTCAACCAGATCTGTATCGCCGGCCTGGTGCAGGGCCTGAGCGAAGCTATCGCCTTCGGCCAGCGCGCGGGGCTGGACATGAATGCTGTGCTCGGCGTCATCAGCAAGGGCGCAGCACAAAGCTGGCAGATG
Organism: Herminiimonas sp.; assembly: GCA_025356535.1. Lineage (GTDB taxonomy): Bacteria > Pseudomonadota > Gammaproteobacteria > Burkholderiales > Burkholderiaceae_D > JANXSS01. The sequence goes on along the minus strand of JANXSS010000214.1, from coordinate 2,517 downwards.
GAAAACCGTGGCAAGACCATGGTCGAAGGCAAGTTCGACTACGGCTTCGCTGTCGACTGGATGCGCAAGGACTTGGGCCTGGTGCTGGACGAAGCGAAGCGCAACGGCGCGCGACTGCCGGTAACGGCGCTGGTCGACCAGTTCTATGCCGACGTGCAGCAGGCCGGCGGCAAGCGCTGGGACACGTCGAGCCTGATCACGCGACTGGCCTGACGCTCACCTGCCGGGGTTGCCGCTTCGTGTGGCTGGCAATCCGGAGGAAGCAGGAAATCAGCGAACCGGGGTGGCGCCGCCTGATGGCAACGGCGCCATGAGAGGCAGCGACACGCTGGAACCGGACGAGGGGCCTGGAGCCCCTGTCGCGCCGGAGGAAGCCGGGGCTGCAGCAGGCGCAACGGTGCCACCGGTGCGGCCCTGGCCGGCCAGTTCCGCCTCGCTGATGATCTCCATCACGCGCACGACTTTCTCGACACCGGACACACCACGCGCCACATCGGTCGCGCGCTCGGCTTCGCGGCGCGTGACGCGCCCCATCAGATAGACCACGTTGCGCTCAGTCACGACCTTGTAGGCATTGGCAAAGATGTCCTTGGCGTCGAGCAGCGAGGCCTTGACCTTGCCGGTGATGAAGGCATCGGTCGACCGTTGCTGCAGCGAACTTGGCGCGGTTATGCCCAGGTCGTTGACCACGCCCGTCACATTCTCGATACGCGTGACCGTTTCCTCGATGCGCTGACGCAAGGCGGCTGTTGGCACCTCGCCGCTCACCAGCACCTGCCGATTGAAACTGGTGATGTTGACGTGCGAGTTGTCGCCCGCGATTTCCCGAATTCGCGCGCCTGCCCGCAACTCGATCCCCTGGTCGTCGAGTTGCGCGCCGGAGGTACGACGATCGGTCGCTACCATGCCCAGGCCACCGGCTGCCGCCCCCATCACCAGCGGCACGCAACCGGACAGCCCAGCCAGCAACGCGGCACCAGCCATCAGAGTCACGGCGATGCGGTGGGTCGGGCTCGTCCCCTTGCTTGTTCTTGTCGTCATATGAAACCTTCTTGTTCGCCTAGTAATTGGGCGTCCACGCCGTCGCACAGGCAATGCAGTGCGAGCAGGTGGACTTCATGGATGCGGGCGGCGCGTTCGCTGGGCACGCAGACATGGACGTCGGTTTCTCGCAGCGACCGGCCGATCGAGCCGCCCGAGCTGCTGCCTTTGCCCCCCTGAAAACCCTCCACGCCGCCAGCACGGGGGCCGATGGCATTTCCAGTCAGTGCCACCACAGTCATTTCGCGTTCGTGTGCCGCCTGCACGGCGGCCAGCACGGCCGCCGACTGGCCGCTCGGGCTGAAGCACAACAGCACGTCGCCGGCCTGGCCCAGCGCCCGCACCTGGCGCGCGAACACATCGCGCTCCAGTGCATCGGCGCCGTCTGCACGAGGGTCCGTCATGTCGGCAGTCAGCGCCAGGGCAGCCAGCTCCGGCCGCTCGCGCTCGAAGCGGCCGATGAAATGTGCAGCGAATTGCTGCGCCAGCACACCAGAAATACCGGCCCCGCAGGCCAGTATCTTGCCGCCGCTGGTGACGCACACCAGCACCGCCTGCATGGCCTGCGAGAGGGGCTTGCTCAGCACCGGTCCAGCCTGGTACTTGAGGTCTGCGCCGTCGATGAAGTGCTGCTGGATCCGTTGCTCAAACATGGGGCGCGATCATAACGGGCAGGCCTGCAACAGGATGTCTCATGCCGCGTCGAAGGCGGCCTTCAGCCACTCGATGCGCTCGCCGGACTGCACCAGCACCACGTCGAAACGACATGGCGGCAAGGTCCGCAGCTTCGTCAGGTAGAGCCGCGCGGCAAAGACGATGCGGCGCTGTTTGACGCCCGTGATGCTGCCGCCGGCACCGCCATGGCTGCCGCTGGCGCGCTGTCGCACCTCGACAAACACCAGCGTGGCGTCGCGCGGGTCGCGCATGATCAGGTCGATCTCGCCACCGCCCCGGCCCGGCGTTCGATAATTGCGGGCCACCAGCAGCAAACCTGCGGCCTGAAGATGCGCCAGCGCGTCGTCTTCGGCCGCGTCGCCGCGTGCCTTGGTGGTGGTCGTCGAACCTTGTTTGTTGTGCTGGAGTAAGCCCATTGAATTCCATTGCCGGTGCTTCTTTCGCCACCGCCCTGCAGGCCGCCCGCGAAGCTGCGGGCTCGCAGCATTATCCGCAGGCCACGCTCTACGTCGCCGCCACGCCCATCGGCAACCTGGCCGACATCACGCTGCGCGCGCTGCATGCGCTGGAACTGGTCGATGTCATCGCCTGCGAAGACACGCGCCACACCCAGAGCCTGCTGCGCGCCTACGGCATCGACCGGCCCCACGCACGGTTGCTGGCGCTGCACCAGCACAACGAGGCCGAAGCCGCGCAGACGGTGATTGCGCGCCTGGCCCAGGGCGAGCGCATCGCCTATGTGAGCGATGCCGGCACGCCGGGCGTCAGTGACCCCGGCGCGCGCCTGGCCGCGGCCGTGCG
>JANXSS010000212.1 GCA_025356535.1 Herminiimonas sp. | reverse complement strand
CAGTTCGCCATCCAGACCGCGCTGGGCGGTTACCAGAGCATCGACGACCTGGTCGCCCCCGGCGGCCGCCTGGCGCGCCAGCGCGACATGGCGCACCGGCTGCTGACCGACATACCGGGCGTGACCTGCGTCAAGCCGCGTTCGGCGCTCTACATGTTCCCCAAGCTCGATGCGACCATGTATCCGATCAAGGACGACCAGCAGTTCGCCTACGAACTGCTGGCCGAGCAGCGCGTGCTGATCGTCCAGGGCACCGGTTTCAATTGCCCCACGCCCGACCATTTCCGGGTGGTGTTCTTGCCCAATACCGACGACCTCGGCGAATCGATGGGCCGCATCGCCCGTTTCCTGGAAGGCTACCGGCGCCGTTACGGCACCGCTTGAAAAGGCCCGCTGCAACGCGCCATATCGGCGCTGGCGCAAGTCGGCTGGCGCAGCGGTGGGATATCATGGCGGGCTGGCCGGCTAGGACCGGCACCACATGGCGCCGGCTTCGGCGCATGCTTTTCGAAATGACAAGATGATGAAACCAATAAAAGTAGGCCTGCTGGGCATCGGCACCGTCGGCGCCGGTACATTCGAAGTACTGCGGCGCAATCAGGAAGAAATCCGCCGCCGCGCCGGTCGCGGCATCGAGATCGTCATGGTGGCCGACCTCAACGTCGAGCGCGCGCGCGAACTGACGCACGGCCAGTGCGAGGTGGTGGCCGACGCCAACCTCGTGGTCGACCATCCCGACATCGACATCGTCATCGAGCTGATCGGCGGCTACGGCATCGCCAAGACGCTGGTGATGAAGGCCATTGCAAACGGCAAGCATGTGGTGACTGCCAACAAGGCGCTCTTGGCGCTGCACGGCAACGAGCTCTTCAAGGCGGCCCAAGACCGTGGCGTCATGATCGCCTTCGAGGCGGCGGTGGCCGGCGGCATACCGATCATCAAGGCGCTGCGCGAGGGACTGACCGCCAACCGCATTCAATGGATTGCCGGCATCATCAACGGCACCACCAATTTCATCCTCTCCGAGATGCGCGACAAGGGCATCGACTTCGATACGGCATTGAAGGACGCCCAGCGCCTGGGCTATGCCGAAGCCGATCCGACCTTCGACATCGAAGGCATCGATGCCGCCCACAAGGCCACCATCATGGCGGCCATCGCCTTCGGCATTCCGGTGCAGTTCGAACGCGCCTACGTCGAAGGCATCACGCAGCTGCAGGCAACCGACCTGCGCTATGCCGAGCAGCTCGGCTACCGCATCAAGCTGCTGGGCATCACGCGGCGCACGCCCAAGGGCATCGAGCTGCGCGTGCATCCGACCCTGATACCGTCGAGCCGGCTGATCGCCAACGTCGAGGGCGCCATGAACGCGGTGCTGGTGCAGGGCGATGCAGTGGGCGCGACGCTCTATTACGGCAAGGGCGCCGGCGCCGAGCCGACCGCTTCGGCCGTCATCGCCGACCTGGTCGACATCACCCGCCTGGCCACTGCCGACCCGGAACACCGGGTGCCGCACCTGGCCTTCCAGCCCGACGCCATGATCGACACGCCGATTCTGCCGATGTCGGAAGTCACCACCGGCTACTACCTGCGCATGCACGTGGCCGACAAGCTGGGCGTGCTGGCAGATGTGACCCGCATCCTGGCCGACTCCACCATCTCGATCGACGCCATGCTGCAGAAGGAGCCGGCCGAGGGCGAGCAGCAGACCGACATCATCATGCTGACGCACCAGACCCAGGAAAAGAACGTCGATGCGGCGATTGCCCGCATCGAGGCGCTGCCAACCGTGGTCGGCAAGGTCACCCGCATCCGCCTGGAAGAGTTGAGCTGACCGATGCGCTACGTCTCGACCCGCGGCCTGGCCGCGCCGCAATCGTTTTCCGAAATCCTGCTCGGCGGTCTTGCCCCCGATGGCGGCCTGTACCTGCCCGAGTCCTATCCGCAGGTCAGCGGCGCTGAACTCGACGCCTGGCGCGGCCTGCCGTATGCGGCGCTGGCGTTCGAAGTCCTGAAAAAATTTGCCACCGACATTCCGGCAGGCGACCTGCAGGCGATGACGGCGAAGACCTATACCGCCGCCGTCTATTGCAACGTGCGCGCCGGTGCGGATGCCGCGCAGATCACGCCGCTCTCCGTGCTGGAAAAAAACGGCGAGCGCACCATCCTGCTGCAGGCGTTGTCGAACGGCCCGACGCTGGCTTTCAAGGACATGGCGATGCAGTTGCTGGGCAACCTGTTCGAATACACGCTGGCAAAGGATCACGCCGAACTCAACATCTTCGGTGCGACTTCCGGCGACACCGGCAGCGCCGCCGAATATGCCATGCGCGGCAAGCGCGGCATCCGCGTCTTCATGCTCAGCCCGCACCAGAAGATGAGCGCCTTCCAGAGCGCGCAGATGTTCAGCCTGCAGGACCCGAACATCCACAACATCGCCATTCGCGGCGTCTTCGACGATTGCCAGGACATGGTGAAAGCAGTCTCCAACGATCTGGCATTCAAGACCAACCAGAAGATCGGCACCGTCAATTCGATCAACTGGGCGCGCGTGGTGGCGCAGGTGGTGTACTACTTCCGCGGCTACCTGGCGGCGACGACCGACAATGCGCAGAAGGTGTCGTTTACGGTCCCGTCGGGAAACTTCGGCAACATCTGCGCCGGCCACATCGCCCGCATGATGGGCCTGCCGATCGA
>JANXSS010000208.1 GCA_025356535.1 Herminiimonas sp. | reverse complement strand
CTCGACTTCGACAGTCGTGCCCCTCATCACATTCCCGGCTTGCCTGCATGTTGCAGGCCACCGCCTGCTCGAGATCCACCATGAATTTATCTAGGAGAAGCTGAAATGGCGAGAAAGCCGCTTTATCAATCGCTGTACGCACAGGTACTGTTCGCAATCGTGCTCGGTGTCCTGATCGGTCATTTTTACCCTGAACAGGGTGCGGCGCTCAAGCCGCTGGGCGATGGCTTCATCAAGCTCATCAAGATGATCATCGCACCGATCATTTTCTGTACGGTTGTCATCGGCATCGCCGGCATGGAAGACATGAAGAAGGTCGGCAAGACCGGTGGTCTGGCACTGCTTTACTTTGAACTTGTCAGCACCCTTGCGCTGATCGTCGGACTGGTCATCGTCAACATCGTCCAGCCGGGCGCCGGCATGAACATCGACCCCAACACGCTCGACACCAAGGCGATCGCCGCCTACACCGGACCGGGCAAGATGGAGACGACCACCCAGTTCCTGCTCAACATCATACCGAGCAGCGTGGTTGACGCCTTCGCCAAGGGCGAGATCCTGCAGGTGCTGATGTTTTCGGTACTGTTCGGCTTTGCGCTGCACCGGTTTGGCGGTCGCGGCACCCTGGTTTTCGACATGATCGAAAAACTGTCGCATGTCCTGTTTTCGATCGTCGGCTTCATCATGAAAGTCGCACCGATCGGTGCCTTCGGCGCCATGGCATTCACGATTGGCAAATACGGCATTGCATCGCTTAAACCTCTGGCATTCCTGATGGGAACGTTCTATGCGACCTGCCTGATCTTCATTTTCGTCGTACTCGGCACGATCGCAAAATTCCACGGCTTCAGCATCTTCAAGTTCGTGCGTTACATCAAGGAAGAACTGTTCATCGTGCTCGGCACGTCTTCGTCGGAATCGGTTCTGCCACGAATGATGGTCAAGATGGAAAACCTCGGTGTGCGCAAGTCCGTCGTCGGCCTGGTGATCCCGACCGGCTACTCGTTCAATCTCGACGGCACGGCGATCTACCTGACGATGGCGGCAATCTTCATTGCGCAGGCAACCAATACACCGATGTCGCTGACACAGCAACTGACATTGCTGGGCGTCTTGCTGCTGACATCGAAGGGCGCTGCGGGCGTCACGGGCAGTGGCTTCATCGTTCTGGCGGCGACGCTGTCGGCCGTGGGTGGCGTGCCGGTCGCAGGCCTGGCGCTGATCCTTGGCATCGACCGCTTCATGTCGGAGGCGCGCGCCCTGACCAACCTGATCGGCAACGGCGTGGCGACCATCATCGTCGGCAAGTGGACGAACGAGCTCGACTCGGCACAGTTGCGCCGGGAACTGGATCAGGAAACCCTGATGGAAGCACAGGAGCCGGAAAAGGTTCTCGACCAGAAGCGGGTACGGATGCCGGTCACGCGTTGATCTGTCTGGCGCCGGCACGCAACCGGCGCTGGCAAGGATGCACCACCCGCGCCGGTTCGCAGCGGGCAGCGGGCAGGATAATCTGGATTTATCGTTGGCCCATAAAAAAGACTGCAACGTGTTGCAGTCTTTTTTGCATCTGGCGGGGTGTCAGCGCATCGTGTTTGCGCCGGACGTCCCAGGACAGTGTCAGAGTACGGCGGCGATGGCTTCGACAACGCGATCGATGTTCGCGTGATTTAACGGTGCAACGCAGATGCGGCCCGTGTCGACGGCATAGATCGCATACTCGGTGCGCAGGCGATCGACCTGCTGCTTGGTCAGGCCCGAATAGGAAAACATGCCACGCTGCGCAGTGACGAAATCGAAATCGCTGCCTGGCGCCTTTTCCTTGAGCTTTCGCACCATCAGTTCACGCATCTCGCGAATCCGTACCCGCATGGCGGCGAGTTCGTCTTCCCACATCTGCCGCAGTTCCGGCGTTGCCAGTGCCGTTGCCACGACCTGGCCACCGTGCATCGGCGGGTTCGAATAATTGGTGCGCACCACGCGTTTCAACTGGGACAGGGCGCGAGCCGCTTCGTCTGCGCTGACGGCAACGATGCTCAGGGCGCCGACCCGCTCGCCGTAGAGCGAAAACGACTTCGAAAACGAGTTGGAGACGAACAGCGGCCCGCCGGCTGCCGTGAAGCGCCGCACGACCTCGCCATCGGCCTCGATGCCGTCACCGAAACCCTGGTACGCCATGTCCAGGAACGGTATCAGCCCACCCTGTGTCACCGCCTCGATGACTTCGGTCCACTGGGCGGCACTGAGGTCTGCGCCGGTCGGATTGTGGCAGCAGGCATGCAGCACGACGATCGAGCCGGCTTTCATTGCGCGCAGTGCGGCGATCATGCCGCTGAAATTCACGCCGCGGGTCGCCGCATCGTAGTAGGGGTAGTTGTTGACGGTAAAGCCGGCGGCTTCGAACAGCGCACGATGATTTTCCCAGCTCGGGTCGCTGATGAAGACGGTGGAGTCGGGCGAAAAACGTTTCAGGAAGTCCGCACCAAGCTTCAATGCGCCGGTGCCACCGATGGCCTGGGCCGTGATGACTCTTTTTTCTTGAATTACGGCGCTGTCGGTACCAAATACAAGTTCTTGTACTGCTTTGTCGTATGCCGGCAGGCCTTCGATCGGCAGGTAGGTGCGCGGCGCTGCTTTTTCCATCATCACGG
>JANXSS010000161.1 GCA_025356535.1 Herminiimonas sp. | reverse complement strand
CGAATCTGTCGGGCCTGACCATGGACCAGGTCACGCGGTTGTATGAACCGCCACGCTACGTGCGCAAGATCGAAGTGCAGTATGCCGGCAAGCCGGTGATGACGGCCGATGTCGATTTCTCGATCAGCGAGAATCCGAATTTCCGCTTCTACTTCACACCCAAGGCCGATGGCGTGCTCACGGCGCAGGTGCAGGATTCGGATGACCTGACGTTCAAGACCTCGCTCAACGTGTCGCCAAAATAGAAAGTGCCGCAGCCGCCGCAGCGGTGGCTGCAGCGGCTGCGGCGCCGGGTCAGCGGTTCGCCTGGTTCTTCTCGACCATGCTGCGCACCATGTACTTGATGCCGCGGCTCCAGCTTTCGTCGGTATTGCTGCGGATGTCGACCGACTTGTTGAGCATGATCAGGCCGCTGCGCACGTCGCGAATCTGGATGTTGACGTTGAGGATCAGGTTGCTGACCTTCTGCACCCAGGCGGTCAGGACGCGGTCGGTTTTGAGGACCTTGCCGATATCGACATCGCAGCCATTGCAGGTATGCAGTGCAAACCGGCCCGACAGGTCGCCGATGAGTGCCGCGGCAGGCGCATTGTCGACCACCTGATACAGGTTGTTTTCGACAAAGGCCGCGCGCAGTTGCTGGCTGATCTGGCCCAGTCGCGCCTTCTGCGCCTCGTCCTTGGCGGTCTCCAGGGTGTCGTCGATCAGCTCGAAGTCGAGCATGGCGATGGTTTTGAGCGGCGCACCGGTTTTCGCAGGCGCTGCCGCGCCCGGCGCGGCAGCCGGCGTCGGCACACTTTGCGCCAGGGCCGGCAGGGCTGCCGCGGCGAGCAGCAGGCCGATCAGGGATGCGTTCAGGCGCGCTCGGCACAGCGGCGCGTTGCGGCGCGGTTTCGCCGGATTATTTGATGAAGCAGGCATCGGCGGCATTGTCCTCTATGGTTTTGTACTTCTTTGCCATCGCCTTGACGTTGGCCGGATCGCGAAATTCCGCACCGCGCTGCCCGCCCAGGCTCTGGTGACGCAGCGCAGTGGAGATTTCGACATATTCATCGAACGGCACCTGCTTGGCGATCTCGTCGATCGAGCAGGAACACTTGTAGAGGAATTCATACTTACCGGCGTGATTCTTCATGCATTCGAGGACGTATTCGACCCGCGCCGTGGTGGGAAAATCGTTTGGCGCAGCCGCTGCTGCCAATGGCACAGCGCTTGCAATACCCAGCACCGTGCACAGCAGCAGATGCCTGCGCCAGGCAGGCACCGGGGTGAGGCCGGATTCGTTTGTACACTTCATGTATTTTCCTTGAGACCGAGAGACATCGATGGCAGATCAGCAAACAGGGCAGGCGCTTGCAACGATGCGCGTGGCGAACCGGCAAACGGCGCCTGCTGTTGGCAACGGCGACCACGGCGTCGCCGCCGTCATGGCTGTGCGCAAATTTGCTGCAAGAAGCCTGCCATCGCTGCGGCGGGCGCCGGCCTTTGCCGTCGCGCTGTGCCTGGCCGGTTGCGCACTGGTTCCCGAGCGCGCCGGGCAACGGGTGCCGGCGCCCCAACAGGTCGCGCCGGGCGTCTACGCCGTCATCGGCCAGACCGCCGAGCCGGCGCCGGATAATCGCGGCGTGGTGGGAAACCAGGGCATCCTGATCGGCGACGACGGCGTCATCCTGATCGACACCGGCACCAGCGAGCGCTATGGTCGCGAACTGATTGCAGCCGTCAAGCGCCTGACCGCCAAGCCGATCGTGCTGGCAATCGACACCCACCAGCATCCTGCCTTCATCTTCGGCAATGGCGCACTCGCGTCACAAGGTGTGCCGATTCTTGCGCACCGCGATGTCGCCGACCTGATCGAGCAGCGCTGCGACAAGTGCCTCAAGAACCTCAACGTCATCCTCGGCGCCGAGGAAATGGCCGGCACCCGGGTGACGGTGCCAGGCCGGATCATCACCGAGGCGACCACCATGACGGTTGCCGGCCGCGTGCTCGACATCCTGTATTTCGGCCAGACCTCCTCGCCCGGCGCGATTGCCGTCCTCGACCGCGCCTCGGGCGTGCTCTTTGGCGGCGGCATGGTCACCATCGGTCGCATACCGGACACCAAGGACGCCCGCATCGACACCTGGCGCGATGCGCTGGCGGCATTGAAGCAGCGCGCACCGCGCCTGATGGTGCCGGGCGAAGGGCCGGTCGCGCCGGTGGCGCGCGTCGATGAACTGGCGGCCTACCTGGGGGCGCTGCAGGCAGCCGTCGCGCAGACCTACGCGCAGGGCGTCAGCCTGGGCGAGGCCGGCGCCCGTTCCGAGCTGCCGGCGTTTTCGGCGCTGCCGCTGTACCGGCCCGCGCACAACAAGAATGTCGAACAGCTCTACCTGCTGCTGGAGCGCGCGGCACTGAACCGCTAGGCGACCGCGCGACCGCACGTCCGAGCGGCACTCAGAACTGCCGGTTTCAGCGCCGCCGCGGCCACCGCATCTGCGACCGCATCCGCAACCAGACCCGGCCGCCGGCCGCGCGCCAGGCGGCCGGCACGTGCAGGTAGTACAACACCAGCAGCAGGCCCGCCAGCAGCGCAGGCAGCCAGCGTACGTCGGTGGCCACCACCAGCGGGCGGCTCAGGCGCGCATCGCGCAGGATCTTTTCAAGCGCTGCGGCGTCTGCCAGGCGCGCATAGGTCAGGCCGGCATGCGGCGCCAGCGCCTGCAGGTACGACTCGTGCAGAAACGACAGATGTTCCTGGCTGGGCGCGGCGCCAGCCTTGGCCGGTTGCTGGACGACTTCGCCGGCGGACCACCAGCCGATCTGGCGGCCTTCCTTGTCCAGGTGCGGTATCGGCTGCGGCAGGTCGCCGCCCACCCCCACCAGCGTGCCCTTGACCCGTCCGAGCGGCCGGTCGAAGTCCGGAATCTCGGCCCGCGGCGGCGACTCCTGGCCGTCGGTGATGAAGATCACCGACGGATGTTGCGCCAGCTCGAAGGCGACGTCGGTGGCCGAGTAGACGCCGCGCACGATCACGCTGGCGTCTTCCCAGGCCATGCGGGCATCGATCTGCGCAATCGCCTGCTCCAGCTCGACCCGGTTGGCGCACACTTCGATCGGCGCCAGCAGCAGCAGGGTGCGGCGGCTGGCGAAGATGCCCAGGCCGATCTGCGAGCCGCAGGGCAGCTGCTGCATTGCCCGAACCAGGCCGGCGCGGGCAAATGCCAGGCGGCTGACCGGCCGGCCATCGAGCACCTGGTCGGTCACGTACATGCTCTGCGTGATGTCGATGACCACCAGGTGGTTGACGATCTCGCGCGTCAGCGGCAGCGGCGGCAGCAGCGCCGCCGTCACCAGCAGCACGCCGGCGGCTGCCAGCATCGAGCCGCCTCGCTGCAGGGCCGCGCGCAGGGCATGCGCTAGATCCCGCCAGCGGCCACCGGTGCCGATGCCAGGGCCGCCACTACGCGCGTTCAAGGCAAGCCCCCGCCTTCGACCCGCATGGTGGTGGTGGCGCGTTCCTTGTCGTCCTTGGTGTCTTCGTTGCTCTTGGCGTCGGAAAACTCACGCGACGTATTCTGGTCCTTGCCGGGCGCGGCAATGCCTTCCTCGGGCGCCAGCCACAGGGCCCGTTCGAGGTTGTAGCGCGCCGGCAGGTGCGCCGGTGCGCGCTGCAGCGTGTCGCGGTAATGCTGCTTTGCCAGCTCCAGCATGGCCGGCAGGCGCACGTCGGCGCTTCCCATTTTCAGTGCCTGGCGCAGCGCCAGGTTGCCCAGGTCGTAGCGCGCCTGGTTCTGCACGACGCCGTCGCTGTGCTGCAGGGCCAGTTGCAGGACCCGCTGGGCGCCGGCCTGGTCGCCTTCGCGCGCCAGCATGAGGCCGCGCGCCAGGGTCACGCGCGCATCTTCTTCCGGCTGCGCCGTGCGCCCCGGCGCGCCGATTGCCGCGTTGAGCGCCATGGCGGCGCTGCGCTGCTGCAGCGCCAGCAGCAGGACAGCCAGACAGGCGACGCTTGCCAGCGCACCGGCAAGATTGAGATGACGGGTCTTCATGCGAATGTCTCCTTCAGGTCGCTCGAACGCATCAGCAGCAATGCCGCACAGGCAAGCGCGGCGAGTACGTAGCACAGGCCGGCACGGTCGACGCTCGGCAGGCGCAGCTGGTAGGTAATCGGCAGCATCTGCTGCTGGCCGACTGCCGTGATGGCGCGCTGCATCGATGCCTGGTCTTCGGCTTCGAAGGCGCGGTAGGGCGTCGGCAGGGACGTGAAGAAGCGATGCATCTGCACTTCGGCATTGTCATCGAATTCCTTGCTGTCGCTTTGCGCCAGGCCCGGCTGGTTGAAGGAGCGCAGGTAGATCCAGTACAGCGTGATGCGGTTGCGCTTGAAGCTCTCGGCGATCTCGCGCCTGACCTTGCCCTCGATCTGCGCGCCGCCGTCGGAGACCAGCAGGATGATGCGGCTGCCGGTGTTGGGGCGGTCGTCGAAGCGCGAGGATGCGGCCAGCATGGCGCTGCCCACATCGGTGTTGCCCAGCCCCGAGCCGACCCCGCCGGCCATGATCGCCGCCTGGATCACATCGGCGCGCATGTTGAAGGGCATTACCTGGAACTGGTTTTCGCTGAACATCATCAGGCCGAATACGTCGTGCGGCCGGCCGGCGGCGAATTCGGCCAGCGCGCGGCGGGCGATCTTGCGCTTCTTCGGCTCGGCATACTTGTCGATCAAGGGCGTCTTGATGCTGCGATCGGGCAGGGCGTCGTCCATGCTGGCGCTGCGGTCGAGCAGCACCAGGATCTCGGCGCCGCTGCCCACGCGCTCGACCGTGGTCTCGGGCGAAGCGATGCCGGCCAGGCCAAGGACTGCGCCGGCAATGGCCAGCATCGCCAGCGCCTTTTCCAGGCGCGCGCGCCACAGACCGAGCCGGTCCGGCGGCAGCCAGTCGTTGCAGGCGAAGACCTGTTCGTCGTCACGGCGACCGCGCAGCGGCAGGGCGGCCAGCAGCAGGCCGAGCAGCCACCACGGCTGCGAAAACGTCAGGCCCGGCAGTGTCAGGGCGTTCATCGTGCATGCCGCTGTTCGAGACGGCGCAGGCGCCGCGCCAGCGCCGCGACCGGTGCCGCCTCGAACGGCGCCTGCCCGCCGAAAAACGCCGCATGCGAGCTGCGCAGGAAGTCGTCGATGGCGCTGCGTTCGCCCGCCAGGTGCGGTGCCTGCCGCAGCAGATGCGGCAGCGATGCCGGGCGCACCACTTCGCCTGCCGTCGCGTTGAAGGCATGATGCAGGCAACGCTGCAGGGCCAGCGGATCGGCCGCCGGCAGCTTGCGCAGGGCGCGCATTTCGCGCACCGCACGGGCGAACGGCAGGTGCCGGCCGCGCCGCATGTGACGCCACAGCAGCGCGGCCGCCCAGCCCGCCACTACCAGCAGCAGCGCTGCGGTGGCTGCGCGGATGCGTCGCAGGATCGGCGCCAGCGCG
>JANXSS010000157.1 GCA_025356535.1 Herminiimonas sp. | reverse complement strand
CATGCCGCGCCTGCGGATCAATTCGCTGGATGCGAATATCCTCAAGCAAAGCAAGGGTGAGGGATCGCTCACTTCGCAGCTACAGGAAGCCAAGTGGCTGATCAAAAACATGCGCCAGCGATTCGACACGATTCTGCGTGTCGCTCAAGCAATTGTCGATCGGCAAAGAAACTTTTTTTCGCATGGCGCCGTGGCAATGCGGCCCCTTGTCTTGCGCGAAATTGCTGATACACTGGGTTTACACGAGAGCACCATTTCTCGTGTAACAACACAGAAATACATGCTTACCCCGCATGGGATGTTCGAACTGAAGTACTTCTTTGGAAGTCACGTCGCCACGGAAGCAGGCGGTGAAGCTTCATCAACTGCGATCCGCGCCCTCATTAAACAATTGATAGGAGCCGAAGACCCCAAGATTCCCTTCTCTGACAGCAAAATTGCAGACATGCTGGGCGAACAAGGTATGGTGGTCGCGCGCCGCACCGTGGCGAAGTACCGCGAAGCACTGAAGATACCACCCGTCAATCTGCGCAAGTCCCTGTAGTTTTCGTAGTGTTGTAACCGTTGCTGTGTTCCGTCGTTGCCTTGCATTTTTTGCATGCCGACGACCCACACGGAACCGCCAGCGACATCACTTAGGAGCGCTGTATGAATCTGACAATCAGTGGACATCACCTCGAACTGACACCTGCCATCCGCGAATACGTGCAAGCCAAGCTGGAACGGATTCGACGCCATTTCGATCATGTCATTGATATCGCGGTCATCCTGACCGTCGATAAGCTCCCGGAAAAAGAGAAGCGACAGAAGGCCGAAATCAACCTGCGACTGCGCGGCAAGGACCTCCACGCCGAAAGCATCGCCCACGACCTGTATGCAGCCATCGATGCCCTGATCGACAAGCTCGATCGCCAGGTCATCAAGTACAAAACCAAGCTGCAGGATCATCAACACGACGCAATCAAGCATCTGCCGGAACCGGCAATCGCAACTGGCGCGACCTGACACCGGGGCACCAGGGGCTTGCCGATCAGCTCGGCATGACTTGACATTCACTTGAAAGCGAGGGCGCAGACGATGCGCCCTTTTTCATGGGCGTACGGCTCAGATCTCGTCGACCTGGAACAACCGGCGGTGTTCGCGCATGGCGTAGCGGTCGGTCATGCCGGCAATGTAGTCTGCCACCTTGCGCGCCTGGCGCAAGCCGTCCTGCTGATGCTCTTGCTTCGTCAGCACGTAGTCGGGCGGCAGCAGCGCCGGCTCGGCGATGAAGGCGTCGAACAGTTCGGTGATGATGCGGCGCGCCTTGCTGGTCATGCGGTTGACCAGGTAATGGTGATACAGGTTTTCGCGCAGGAAGCGCTTGAGCGCCTTGGCTTCGGCGCCGACCGCGTCGGAAAACGCGATGAGCGGTTGGGCATTGCGCACGTCGTCCACGGTCTGCACGGCGGCGTCGCGAATGCGGGTCTCCGACGTCGTGATCAGGTCGACGATCAGGGCGTTGATCATGCGGCGGATGGTTTCGTTGATGGCGCGACGACCGGCGATGCCGGGAAAGGTGCGCTCCACCTCGCGCCGCTGGCGCGCATAGAAATCGATTTCGTCCAACTGCGTCGTCGTCAGCAGTCCCGAGCGCAGGCCGTCGTCGATGTCGTGATTGTTGTAGGCGATCTCGTCTGCCAGGTTGGCAAGCTGCGCCTCCAGCGACGGCTGCTTGCGGTCGATGAAGCGCTGGCCGACCGGGCCGAGCTTTCTGGCGTTGACCAGGGCGCAGTGCTTCAGGATGCCTTCACGGGTTTCGAACATCAGGTTCAGGCCATCGAAGGCGCCGTAGCGCTGCTCCAGCCGGTCGACCACGCGCAGGCTCTGCAGATTGTGCTCGAAGCCGCCGTATCCTTCCATGCAGGCATTGAGCGCATCCTGCCCGGCATGGCCGAATGGCGTGTGCCCCAGGTCGTGCGCCAGCGAGATCGCTTCGACCAGGTCTTCGTTGAGGCGCAGGTTGCGGGCAATCGAGCGGCCGATCTGCGCGACCTCGATGCTGTGGGTCAGCCGGGTGCGAAACAGGTCGCCTTCATGATTGACGAAGACCTGGGTCTTGTACTCGAGGCGGCGAAAGGCGGTGCAGTGGATGATGCGGTCGCGGTCGCGCTGGTATTCGGTACGCGAGGTCGGCGGCGGCTCGGCAAACACCCGTCCTGCGGAAGTTGCCGGCTGGGAGGCGTAGGACGCCATGCTGGTCTCGCTGTACATAGGTCTCTCGCTTGGCTCGGAGGCTGCGGTTGCGCAAAAATGCGGCGAATGCGCGATTGTAAGGCCGCTTCAGTCGGCCTGCACGCAGGCCTCCAGCGTCGCCGCCAGCGCCTGGTCGGGAACCGTCGTGATGCACGCCGTGCCGAGCGGGCGCAGCAGGATGAACCGGATCACGCCGCCCTCGTTCTTCTTGTCGACTTCCATCAGTTCGCGCCAGGTGGCGTGGCCCAGGTCGGGCGCGATCACCGGCAGGCCTGCGGCGGCGACCAGGCGCCTGATGCGCGCGCAGGACGCGGCGTCGATGTAGCCCAGGCGCTGCGACAGGTCGGCCGCCATGACCATGCCGCAGCCGACCGCCTCGCCATGCAGCCAGGTGCCGAAACCCAGGCCTGCCTCGATTGCATGGGCGAAGGTATGGCCGAAATTGAGGATCGCGCGGATGCCGCCTTCGCGTTCATCCTGGCGCACCACGTCGGCCTTGATCTCGCAGGAGCGCCGGATTGCATGCGCGATTGCTGCCGGCTCCTTTGCCAGGAGTGCTGCGATATTGTTTTCGATCCACGCGAAAAAGACTGCGTCGATGATGGCGCCATGCTTGATCACTTCTGCAAGACCGGCCGAAAGCTCCCGATCCGGCAGGGTGGCAAGCGTTGCGGTGTCGGCGATGACCGCCTGCGGCTGGTAGAACGCGCCGATCATGTTCTTGCCCAGCGGATGGTTGATGCCGGTCTTGCCGCCCACCGATGAATCGACCTGCGACAAGAGCGTGGTCGGCATCTGCACCAGCGGCACGCCGCGCATGTAGGTGGCGGCGGCGAAGCCGGTCATGTCGCCGACCACGCCGCCGCCGAGTGCGATCAGGGTGGTCTTGCGGTCGCATTTGGCGGCCAGCAGGGCATCGAAGATGCGCATCAGGCAGGCCCAGGTCTTTTCTTCTTCGCCGTCCGGCAGGATGATCGGCGTTACCTGCTTGCCCGCTGCTTCCAGGGTCGCACTCAGCCGTGCCAGATACAGCGGCGCGACCACCGTGTTGGTCACCACCGCCACCCGCTCGCCCGGCACGTGACGCGCCAGCAGCGCGGCATCGTCGAGCAGCGACGAACCGATCGTGATCGGATAACTGCGCTCACCCAGGTTCACGTGAAGGTGTTGCGGCGCCGGTGCTGCGGCACAAGCCGGCATCATGTGGGTGCCGGTCGGCGGTGATTCTGTTTGCATGGCATGGCCCGGTGTCTTTGTCGGCACGCCATCGAGTTGCGACAGAATGCTCTGGACCAAAAATTGTACATTAGGACGGCCCGTATCGATGACGATATCGGCAATCTCGGTGTAGAGCGGTTCGCGCTGGCGTGCTAGTTCTTCGACCCGGCGACGCGGATCGGCAGTCTGCAGCAGCGGCCGGCTCTTGTCGTGGCTGGTGCGCTGCAAAATGCTGTTGACGCTGGCACGCAGATAGACGACGGTGCCGCGCGACGCCAGCAAGGCGCGGCTGCGGGCGTTCAGTACGACACCGCCGCCGGTTGCCAGCACGATATCGTGTTCGGCAGTCAGATCGGCAATGACTTCGGCTTCACGCTGGCGAAACGATGCCTCGCCCTCGATCTCGAAGATCAATGAAATCGAGGCGCCGGTACGCGCCTCTATTTCCTGATCCGAATCGATGAATCGCTTGTTGAGCTTTTTGGCGAGGGCCCGGCCGACGGTTGTCTTGCCGGAGCCCATTAAGCCGATAAGAAATACATTCCGCGCCACGTCGTATCGGCTCTTTCAAGTATGTTTTGGAAACCGGCCACGCGACATGCGGCCGGTGTCGGGAGAATACCTTACAAAAGCTGGATGGTGAGCGGTGTCACGACGCCTAGCGGGGACGTTATGACTACATCCACGAAATCGCCGACTACGCATGTTGCACCGGTGATCACTGGGACGGTTGTAGGGCCGACGGTGTTAATGACCGTATTCGCCGTCAGGCTCGCTGTGCATGAACCGGTTGGAGTACCAGACCGCCCGGAAACAGCGATTGTCGTCCCGGTTGGCAGGCTGTTTGCATTTCTGTCCGTGATTTTGAATGAAATGCCGGCAGAAAGCACCCTGTTGACGTTGGTAAAGAGTGCGCTACCCGTGGCGAACACAACCATCGTGTGACCGCGAACATCGACTGCACCCCAGACGCCGTCACACGTATTGGGTTTTCCGAAAGTGCCACCGGCGCATGTGGTGCTGCCATTTCGCGGAACACTGAATTCGCCGGCGGTGTACGTGCCGTTGAAGTCGTCATCCCGATAGGCGTTGCCGAGGTCGGTAAACGTCTCACCGGCGTCATAGATATTGTTACCGTTCAAGTCTACAAAATCCTCTTCGCCTGGCGTATAGGCCAGGATTGCCACCTGGCCGTTCCCGGGCCGAGTTCCTTGCGAGCGGATCGAACTGACACATGAAGATGATGATGTACCGTCAGGCAGCGCCGGCACGATGCAGGTCGCCGGAATCATTACACCGGAACTACTGACAAAGTTTACTGCCGTGCCGACCGGCACCGGATTGCCCTGCCGGTCCGCTAGCGACAGGGTCACATTTGTGGTCGTTCCATCGACGTTGTAACCTTCGATACTGAATTTCTCGCGCGCCAAGCTGGCTGCCTTTTGAACCGGGACGCCTGAGGCAACGATGAGAATGTTCGATTTCGTGCTGACAGCCGGATTCGATGCCAATACCGCATTGACCTGGATCGAGGTTGGTATGGAACCCGAAAACACTGCTGTGGAAGCCACGCCGCTGGCGTTGGTCGTCACTGTGAGCGCCGACGTATTGCCAACCGTACCCAGCGATACGCCGGTGCCGGTATTCGTTATCGACAGCGTGACCGCCTGATTTGACAATGGACCGCCATTTGAATCGACGACCTTGAAGCCGACCTGGGATTGGGTCGCACCGACCGAACCGGTAAGGTAGATCAATTGTGGTGTTGCGCCGGTAAACTGGATATTGGTTGCCTTGGTCGCTTGAACCGTGATCTGTCCAGCTTGTGACGTCGCACCGGTTGCGGCTGCAGTGATCGTTACATTTGCGCCCGCACATCCCGGGATCGTTGTCGAGTTTGCCGTATAGGTTGATGCCGCGTTGCCAGCACCGTCAGTAGTGACAGTTGCGGGACTTACCGTACCACAGCTGGCGGAAAAAGTAACTTGTACCGGCGTAGCAGTGGTTGGCGCGCCGTTGACATTTGCAGTCACGCTAACGGCCCGGGTGCCATAAGCTGCCAGCGGCGTCGCCGTCGATACGTCCAGGCCAGTCAATGTCAGGTTGGCTGCCGAAAGCTGGTAGTCGAGCGAAGCCGTCGTTGGAACGCCGGCACCGCCTGTGCTCGGCACCACGCTTGCGCTCACACTCAGAGAGCCGGCACCGCTGGCAGTCAGGGCAGCAGGCGCTACCTGAATTTTTGCAATGCCGGTAACAGCGTCGGTCAACACTGCACCGGAAGGCGGATTGAAGGTAATTAGTTTGGCATCGCCGCTGAAGGTCACCAGCTTTCCCAAGACCGGCTGGTTTTTTTCATCAAGTACGGTTGCCTGAGCGGTCGTTGCGCCAGACGCACTGATCGAAGTCGTCGCCGTCATACCGTTCAGCAGCGCCAGACGGATGGTCGGCGTGGCAACGACGGGAGGGGTGACAGTGCCGCCGGTGCCGCCGGTGCCGCCGGTGCCACCAGTGCTGCCGGTGGTTCCGGTTGTGCCACCTGCAGCAGCCCCCGTGGTGCCAGCAGAACCGCCGCCGCCGCCGCAGGCAGTCAAGGCAGTTACCATCAGTGCGGCCGCGACGATTTTCGCGATCTTTGGGTACCGAATATTGGTTCGTGCGAGCGTCATCTCATCTACCTTCTCGAATTTTGTCAGTGACATGTCAACCTCAACGACTCGACAAACGATCCGCCACGATCTTCGGCGTAATGAAGATCAGCAGTTCCGTCTTGTCGTTGGTCCGTGACGTGGTCTTGAATACGTTGCCCAGCACCGGTATGTCGCCCAGGAACGGCACCTTGGCCACCGCATCGCGCTCGGTCTGCTGGAAGATGCCGCCGAGGACAACGGTGCCGCCGTTTTCGACCAGCACCTGTGTCTTGACATGCTTGGTGTCGATGGCAAAGCCGGCGCGGGTCTCGACACCGACGCTGTCCTTGTTGACGTCCACATCCAGGACGATGTTGCCGTCGGGGGTGATCTGCGGCGTGACTTCCAGGCGCAGGTTGGCTTTCCGGAACGACACCGAGGTGGCGCCGCTGCTGGTGGCCTGCTGATACGGCAATTCGGTGCCCTGCTCGATCAATGCCTTCAACTGGTCGGCCGTGACGACACGCGGACTGGAGATGATCTTGCCCTTGCCGTCGGCTTCCAGCGCCGACAGTTCCAGGTTCAGGAAGCGGTTTGCCGCGGCCGAGAACAGGCTGATCGCCAGGCTGGCCGGATTGCTGCCGTTGATGCCGAGCGCCGGCAGGTTGACGAATTGCGAATTGCCGCCGAGATCGGTGCCGGTCGGTGTCTGCAATGCCGTCTGGCCGGTCTGCTCGCCCAGGCCCTGGTAGGTGCCGGTCAGGGCGCCGCGGGTGTTGCCGTTCAGCTGGTAGCCGGCGTCGCCGCCGCGCAGGGTGCGCAGGTCGGCAAAACCGAGCTTGGCGCCGAGGTTGCGGCTGAACTTGTCATCGGCCTCGACGATGCGCGCCTCGATCAGCACCTGGCGCGAGGCGATGTCGGTTTTCTTGACCAGCTTCCTGATGTCTTCCAGTTTCGAGGCGATGTCTGTCACAAAAAGCTGGTTGGTGCGTGGATCGATGACGGCGCTGCCGCGCTTGGACAGGATGCGGTTCTTGCTGTCGGCGGCGCCATCCAGACCGAAGACCAGCTTGAAGGCTTCGGCCTTCTGATAGTTGAGCTGGTAGGTTTCGGTCTTCAGGGGTTCGAGTTCGGCGATCTGCGCGCGCTGCTCGAGTTCGAGCTTTTCCTTGGTCAGCAATTCATCCTTGGGCGCGATCCAGATCACCGAGCCGTTCTTGCGCATGTCCAGGCCCTTTGCCTGCATGACGATGTCGAGCGCCTGGTCCCACGGCACGTCTTTCAAGCGCAGCGTCAGGTTGCCGGCAACCGTGTCGCTGGTGATGATGTTGAGACCCGTGAAGTCGGCGATCACCTGCAGCACCGCCCGCACTTCGACATTCTGGAAATTCAAGGATAGTTTCTCACCGCGGTAGCCCTGCGTGCCCTGGCTCAGCTTGTTGGGCTCCTCCTTGATCGGCCGCACTTCGATAACGAGCTGGGTGTCGCTCTGATAGGCACTGTGCTCCCACAGGCCCTTGGGCTCGATCACCATGCGCACGTTGTCGCCTTGCGCCATGGTGGTGACGATCGACACCGGCGTGCCGAAATCGGTGACGTCGAGTCGCCGGCGCAGCACTTCCGGCAAGCTCGTCTTCATGAAATCGACCACCACGGTCTGGCCCTGCTGGCGCACGTCGACGCCGACCTGGTTGTTGGGCAGGTCGATGACGATGCGGCCTTCGCCGTTCGAGCCGCGCCGGAAATCGATGTCGCGCAAGGCCTGGCGTCCGAGCGGCGCCATGCTAGTGCTCATGGCGGGGGAGGAAGCGACGGCGGCAACCGGGCGCGCAGCGGGAATGCCGGCGGCATTCATCGCAACAGGCACCGCGCCGGTGGCGTCGATCGTCACCACCACCGCATTGCCGTCGACCGCGGTGACGTAATTGAGGGGCTTGGTGAGGTTGAAGACCAGACGCGAGCGGTCGCCGGCCTGCACCACGTTGACGTTGCGCACGTCGCCCAGACCAATGTCCTGCGCGGTCTTGCCGGTGGCGTTTGCCGTGCCCGGAAAATCGAGTGCGATGCGCGCCGGACTGGTGATCGAAAAACCGATCGGCGACTTGGCCACGGGGTTTTTCATGGCAACGCGGATGATGATGTTGGCGCCCTGCTGGTTCGCCGTGATCGACTGGATCGCATTTTCCTGTGCGGCAGCGACGCCGGCCAGTCCGGCCAGGCAGGCCAGTACGCCGGTGCGGGCGATGACCAGCATGCGGGCATGCAGTTGCGAGAAGTACTTTTGCGGCTGTGGCGACATCATTTTTTATTCTCCTGCAACTCTAACTTGGCTTGGCGTTCGACCCAATCGCCGGACGCATCTTGAACGATTTCCTTCAGCTCCACGCCTGCGTCATTGATCTTCGTGATCAGGCCGAAATTCTGGCCGACGTAGTTGCCTACCTTTACCTGGAACACGGCCTTGTCCGCCTGCAGCAAGGCGTACATGGCGCCAGGTTTTGCCATGGTGCCGACCATCTTCAACGTATCCAAAGGAAAACTTTCCAGCGGCTCGCGGCGCCGTTCCATGTCCGGCTTGAGCATGCTGTTCGAATTGCCCTGTGCGCGGGCAAGGGCGACCAGCAGCTTGCTCGGATTGTAGGGATCGATACTGCGCTTGCTGTCATACAGGAAGGGAATGAATTTCTTCGGCTCGGACAGCTTCGGAATGCTGACCTTCGTCGCCTGCTTGGTCTCCTGCATCCATTGCTGCAGTTCGACGCCGTTGTCGGAACAGCCTGCCAGGCCGGCGACGATCAGCAATGCGGCCAGCCGCTGGGAGTGGCTCGGGCGGATCATTTCTTTTCACCTTTTTTCTTGTCCGCGGCCGCCTTGCGCTGCGCGGCGATCTCGTCGGCGTCCAGATAGCGGAAGGTCTTGGCAACCGCGTCCAGCGTCAGCGCGCCATCCTTGCCGGTGATCAGATTCATGTTGTTCAAGGTGACGATGCGCGGCAGGTTGGCGATGTCGCTCGAAAACGCACCGACATCGTGATAGTTGCCGGTGACCTTGATATCGATCGGCAGCTCGGCGTAATAGTCCTTGGCCACCACCTGGCCCGGCTTGAACAGTTCGAACTGCAGGCCGCGGCCGATGCCGGCCTGGTTGATGTCGGACAGCAGCGCATCCATCTCCGCCTTGCTCGGCAGCTGCTTTTCCAGCGTGGCGACGTATTCGCCGACCTGCGCCTTTTGCTTGCGCAAGCCCTCCAGGTTGATCGACTGCTGGATCTTGCTCTTGTAATCTTCCTTCAGCTTCAGTTCTTCGGCCTGGCCTGCCGCCAGTTCATCGAGCTGGCCGTCGACATAGGCAAACCAGCCCGCCGCCAGCACGGCTGCCAGTACGCCGACGCCGCACAGCGCCCGCGGCAGCAGCGGCCACTGGCCGGGATGACGGCCGCTCAGGCCTTCGAATTGCGCGCCCATCGAGGCGCCGACGTTCTTCAGATCTGCCATGGAGCGACTCTCATTCAGTGCTTCGGTGTGCCGGAGGCAGCAGCCGGTGTGGCGGCAGCCGGCGTTGCCGGCACACCGGCCTTGGCGCCGGCCACGGCATCCTTGGCGCCGGCGGGCGCCTGCGCCTCCTTGTTGCTTTCGCGCTTGATGCCGACGTTGATCGTGAACTCGAAGACTTTTTTCGCGTCCTTGCCCTGACCGATGCCGGTGGAGCGGATTTCGATCAGGTCGGGATGTTCGAGCCAGGGCGAGCTGTTGCTCAGGTTGCGCAGCAGCTCGGAGACCCGCTCGTTCGATTGCGCGTAGCCGTTGAGCACCACGCGCTGGGCTTCCTGCTTGAAGGAGCGCAGGTAGACGCCTTCGGGTACCTGCTTGACCAGCTCGTCGAGCAGGTGCACCGGCTGATTGCGGTCGCTCTGCAGATCCTCGACGGCCTGCTGGCGGGCCTTCAGGGCATCGATTTCCTGTCGCAGCGAAGCGATTTCCTTGATTTCCAGATCGAGTTTTGCATTCGCATTCTTGATCACGGTGTTGCGCGCCGTCTGGTTCGAAATGTTGTTGCCGATTACGCCGGCGATCACCATCAGGATGACGCCGCCGACCAGGGCGGAGAGGGCCAGCATCGCGAAAAACGCCTGGCGGCGCTGCTTGCGCTTCTCCTCGCGGTGCGGGAGCAGATTGATTCTGATCATTGCGCAAATCTCCGCATCGCAAGGCCGCAGGCAACCAGGTAGGCCGGCGCCTCCAGGCGCAACTGTTTTTCCCGCACGCCGGCGGCCATCTGCATGCCCTTGAACGGGCTGATCACCGAGGCCGAAATCTTGGTGCGTGTCGCCACCAGGTCGACCAGGCCGGGTATGACCGCACAGCCGCCGGCCAGAAAGAGCTGGTCGATGCGGGTGTAGGGCGTGGAGGTGAAGAAAAACTGGATGGCCCGGGTGACTTCGAGGGCTGCGCTCTCAAGAAACGGCTGCAGGATCTCGCCGGCATAGCCTTCCGGCAGATCCTCGGCCTTCTTCTTTGTCTCGGCCTCGTCGTAGGACAGGCCGTAGGCGCGCACGATGTCCTGGGTCAGTTGGTGGCCGCCGAAAGGCTGCTCGCGCTCGTAGATGGGCTGGCCGTCGAGCAGCATCGAGACATGGGTCATCTGGGCGCCGATCTGGAACAGGGCGACGATCTGGCCGGCGCCGGCATTTGCCAGCTGCGCCGTCAGGCGTTCGACTGCCGCCCGCGCCGCATACGACTCGATGTCCATGACGGTTGGCACCAGGCCGGCGGCTTCGGTCACGGCTACCCGGTCCTCTACCTTTTCCTTGCGGGTTGCGGCCAGCATGACCTCGACATCGTCGATCGAGTTTGCCGCCGGTCCGATGACGTCGAAGTCCAGGCTCACTTCATCCAGGGCAAACGGTATGTACTGACTGGCTTCGCTCTCGACCTGCATTTCGAGCTGCTCGTCCTTGAGCCCGGCCGGCAGGATGATCTTCTTGGTGATGACGGAAGCCGGCGGCGTGCCAAGGGCCACCTGCTTGATGCGGGTGCCGCTTTTTTTCCAGACGCGGCGCACCGCTTCGCTGACCTGTTCGATGTTTTCGATATTGCCGTCGACCACGGCGCCGCGCGGCAAGGCTTCGGAGGCGAAGCATTCCAGGCGCAGCTCGCCCTTGCCGGCGTCAGAAAGCTCGACCAGCTTCACGCCCGAGCTGCTGATGTCGAGTCCGACCAGCGCCATGTTCTTGCGGCCGAATAGCGTTTTGAGATCTAAAGCCAAGGGCAACTCTCCCGAAACTGCTGTTGTCTGTGAAGCCACCGCCGCCGTCGCGGTCAAGTAACAAAAATAACGTTTTCGATAAAAAATTTCGCCTGTGAAAACGACCGTCCAGCGGCAGATCGTCGAATCTCACTCTAATGCTTACAGACAAGGTTCTCAAAGTGTAAAGGCCGTTTAATTTGGCAACTTTCATTTTCGTTGCCAAAACCCAACGCTTCCATTTGCATTCAAACACTAATCCTTCAGGTGTCCCGGCAATCGCATCTCAGCGGTGCATGCCGCTATAATGCAGGCGACTTCCAACCTCGTTTGCACGCTGCATGGCCATCAAAAATCCTTCCGACAAAACACCTCCTGCTTCCGCCCGACCGCCCGCCAATCTTGCGCTGCGCCTGCTGCTGGGTCTCGTCGGCGTGATTGCCGGCCTCGGCGTGGTCGGTGCGCTGGTGCTGGTCTTCATGCTGGCCATGGCCTACCCGAACCTGCCTGCACTCGATTCACTGACCGACTACCGGCCGAAGATACCGCTTCGTGTCTTTTCTTCCGACAACGTGCTGCTTGGTGAATTTGGCGAGGAACGGCGCAACCTCATGCGCATCAAGGACATTCCCGAAGTCATGAAGAAGGCCGTGCTGGCAATCGAGGACGACCGGTTCTATGAACACGGCGGCGTCGATTACCTGGGCATCGTCCGGGCTGCGGTGCACAACCTCATCGGCGGCGGCGCCAAGCAGGGTGCCTCGACGATCACCCAGCAGGTCGCCCGGAATTTTTTCCTCTCCAGCGAACAGACGTTAAAACGCAAGACCTACGAAATCCTACTGGCCTGGAAGATCGAGCAGAATCTTTCCAAGGACCAGATCCTCGAGGTCTACATGAACCAGATCTACCTCGGCCAGCGCGCCTATGGTTTTTCTTCCGCCGCCCAGATCTATTTCGGCAAGAACCTGCGCGATGTGACCGTCGCCGAAGCGGCCATGCTGGCAGGCCTGCCGAAGGCGCCCTCGGCCTACAATCCGGTGGTCAATCCGAAACGCGCCAAGGCCCGGCAGCAGTATATTCTGCTTCGCATGCACCAGCTGAGATATATTACTGATGAGCAATATAATATTGCCCAAAAGGAAGAACTGAAGATCAAGACCGATAGCAGCGAGTTCGGCGTACACGCGGAATATGTAGCGGAAATGGCCCGGCAGCTGGTGTACGAACAGTTCAAGGAAGAGACCTACACGCGCGGTTTGAGCGTCTTCACCACCATCACCAAGGCCGACCAGGATGCGGCCTACCTGGCACTGCGCCGCGGCGTGATGGATTATGAAAAGCGCCATGGCTATCGCGGACCGGAAAGCTACATGCAGATACCGGCGGCCAAGGATGAAGCCGACGATGCAATCGAGGTCGAGCTTGCCGAACATGCCGACAGCGACGACATCGTTGCCGCGGTCGTCATCGATGCCTCGCCCAAGAGCGTGCGGGCCGTGCTGTCGTCGGGCGAGGACATCACCATCACCGGGCCCGGCCTGACGTTTGCGGCGAACCTGCTGAGCGACAAGGCGCCGCCGACACGCCGCGTCAAGCGCGGCGCCGTGATTCGCGTGATACAGGAAGGCAAGAACTGGAGCATCACGCAGATTCCGGAAGTGCAGTCGGCATTCGTCTCGGCCAATACCGAAGACGGTGCGATCCGCGCCCTGGTGGGCGGCTTCGACTACAACCTCAACAAGTTCAACCACGTCACCCAGGCCTGGCGCCAGCCGGGTTCGTCCTTCAAGCCGTTCATCTATTCCGCATCGCTCGAGAAGGGGCTGTCGCCGTCGACCCTCATCAATGACGCGCCGATCAGCTTCGATGCCGGCCAGACCGGCGGCCAGGCCTGGGAGCCGAAGAACTACGAGAACAAGTACGACGGCCCGATGACCATGCGCAAGGGTCTGACGAAGTCGAAGAACATGATTTCGATCCGCATCCTGCAAAAGATCGGCGCCAAATACGGCCAGGAATACGCCACCCGCTTCGGCTTCGACGCCGAGCGCAATCCGGCCTACCTGACCCTGGCGCTGGGTGCCGGCGCCGTCACGCCCCTGCAGATGGCAGGCGCCTACTCGGTCTTTGCAAACGGCGGCTACAAGGTCAACCCTTACCTGATCGCGCGCATCCTGGACGCCGACGGCCGGGTGCTCTCGCAGGTCAAGCCCGAGACCGCCGGTGATCCGGCCAACCGCGTCATCGACGCGCGCAACGCCTTCATGATCGACAGCATGTTGAAGGATGTCGTCAAGTACGGCACCGCGGCCAAGGCAATGGCATTGAAACGCACCGACCTGGCCGGCAAGACCGGCACCACCAATGATTCGCTAGACGCCTGGTTTGCCGGCTACCAGCCCAAGCTGGTCGGCATCGCCTGGATCGGTTACGACCAGCCGAAGAACCTCGGCAACCGCGAGACCGGTGGCGGCCTGGCCCTGCCGATCTGGATGGGCTACATGCAGAAGGTTTTGAAAGGCGTGCCGATGGAAGAACGGCCGGTGCCGGATGGCATGCTCCAGGTCGGCGGCGACTATTACTATGCCGAGAATCCGCCCGGATCAGGTGTCAGGAGCATTGGCCTGGGTGACCGCGCCCCGACCGAGGAAGAAAAAACCCGGGATGACGTGAAGAACGAGCTGTTCTAGTTCCGGCGCGCGGCTTTCGTGGTTGCAGCGCCTGGCGGTGTCAGCCGGGCTGGATCACGATGTCGGCGTCGCCCTGCTTGCTCAGCATGCCGGAGAGCGACGCATACAGTTCCGAGCCGTCGCGGGTGTTGACCCACCGGTCGTCCTGCCGCTTGTAATGAAATCCGCCGGACTTCGCGGCCACCCACATCTCCTGCAGCGGCGCCTGGCTGTTGACGATGACCTTCGTGCCATTGTCGATGAACTCGATTTCCAGCACGTTGCCGTTGCGGCTGCATTCGATATCGACGTCGGTACTCTGCGTCACCTCTTCGAGCGCGCCTTCGATGCGCGACAGGGTCCTGTCGGCCAGGCTCAGGAATTCGGATTCGGTCATGCTAAACTCCCGCGACTGTTCTTAAACCGTGATTCTAATCGCCAAGCCGATGTTTGCATCATACCGACCACCTGTTATTTGCGGCACCACCGTGCTTTTGCTCGCCCTGGCCGGCTGCGGCCAGAAAGGCCCGCTGTTCATGCCGGCAAAAAGTGCGCCGCCTGCTGCAACGGCACCGGCGCCGGCCGCTGCGGCATCGACCGCTACCGCTGCACCGACCGCCGCCCTGGCCCTGCCGCAGACCCCGGCGCCGGTCACGCCACAATCCCCCGCCATGACGCCGCCCAACGGCGCTGTTGTCCCCACGAACAAGTAAGTCCCCAGGTTTTCACAATGTCGCCTTTTCAGTACCACAGCCACCTGCTGCATGCAGAGTCGGTGCCTTTGACCCGGATTGCCGAACAGTTCGGCACGCCGACCTATGTCTATTCGAAGTCGGCCATCGTGGCAAATTTCGAAGCGTATGCAAAGGCCTGTCGCAAGCATGCGCCGCAGGCAGACGCGACGTTGATCTGCTTTTCCGTCAAGTCCAACTCCAACCTGGCGATCCTGCAGCTGCTGGGCCAGTGCGGCGCCGGCTTCGACATCGTCTCCGGCGGTGAACTGCTGCGGGTGCTGGCGGCCGGTGGCGCTGCCGACCGGATCATCTTTTCGGGTGTGGGCAAGACGCGCGATGAAATGCGCCTGGCGCTGTCGCATGACATCCTCTGCTTCAATGTGGAATCGATTCCGGAGCTGCATCGCCTCGACGCGGTAGCCGGCGAACTGGGCAAGCGTGCCCGCATATCGCTGCGAGTCAATCCGAATGTCGACGCGAAGACCCATCCGTACATTTCCACTGGCCTGAAGGAAAACAAGTTCGGTGTCGCCTTCGACGACGCACTGGCCACTTACCGGATTGCCGCGGCCTTGGCCAACATCGATGTCACCGGCATCGATTGCCACATCGGCTCGCAACTGCTCGATGATGCGCCCTTGCTCGAAGCGGTCGACCGGCTGATCGAGCTGATCGACCGGCTCGCTGAAGAAGGCATCGACATCCACCACCTCGACATCGGCGGCGGCATCGGCATCAATTATGAAGGCGAGGAGCCGGTTGCCGTCGGCGCCTACCTCGAACGCCTGTTCGCCAAGATCGACACCTGGCGCACGGCGCGTCACGGCGGCACACCGATCAAGGTGCTGTTCGAGCCGGGCCGCTCGATTGTCGGCAACGCCGGCCTGCTGCTGACCGAAGTGCAGTACCTGAAGGATGGCGCGGCGAAGAACTTCGCCGTCGTCGATGCGGCAATGAATGACCTGATGCGCCCGGCGATGTACCAGGCCTGGCACGGTGTGCAGGAAGTGCAGAAGCGCCCCAACGCCGCAGTGACGTATGACGTCGTCGGCCCGGTTTGCGAATCGGGCGACTGGCTGGCCCGCGAGCGGGCCCTGTCGATTGCACCCGGCGACCTGCTGGCCATCATGTCGGCCGGCGCCTACGGCATGACCATGGCATCGAACTACAACACCCGCGGCCGTGCTGCCGAAGTGCTGGTCGATGGCCAGACGCTGCACCTGGTGCGTCGGCGTGAAGCCGCCGCGGAGCTGTTCGCGCTGGAGTCGCTGGTCGGCTAAGGCAGATCTACGCTCCGCCGCGGGCTGCTACTCGGCGACCGCCCGCTGGCGCGCTGGCACGCCGGCCACCGCACCACGCTTCTTTGCGCGCGCCGCAACGGCCCAGTACACCCGCATGAGCAACAGCACGCCGACGATGGTGCCGAAAATGATCGGCTGCTCGAAATTATGCTTTGCCGCCTTCATCCACCAGAAGTGCAGGATGCCCAGGCAGGCAATGCCGTAGACCAGCTTGTGCAGGCGTTGCCAGGTCTTCGCGCCGAGCCGCTTGATCATCGCATTGGTGCTGGTCGCCGCCAGCGGTATGAGCAGCACGAAGGCAATGAAGCCGACCGTGATGAACGGCCGCTTGAGCACATCCTTCCACATCTCGGCGACATCGAAGGCATGATCGAACCAGAGGAAGGTCGTGAAATGCAGCGCTGCATAAAAGAAGGCAAACAGCCCCTCCATGCGGCGCAGCTTGACCAGCCAGATCCAGTTGGTCAGGCGCCGCAGCGGCGTCACCGCCAGCGTGATGCACAGAAAATACAGGGTCCAGTCCCCGGTATTCCTGGTGATGAATTCCACCGGGTTCGCACCCAGGCGGTCCAGGAAGACAAATACCACCAGGCGCAGAAAGGGCAGCAATGCCGCCACGAACAGGCCTGCCTTGATCAGCTTGAACTGCTTCTGGGTCGGAGTAAACATGATGGTGTGCGCCGGGTCGGGTTGACAGTACTGGCAGGTCAGAAATACTTTTTCAGATCCATGCCCTTGTAGAGCGATGCGACGTCGTTGTAGCCGTTGAACATGAGCGTCTTGCGCTTCTTGGCAAACAGGCCGTCTTCGCCGATGCGGCGCTCGGTGGCCTGCGACCAGCGCGGATGATCGACGTCCGGATTGACGTTCGAATAGAAACCGTACTCGCGCGGCGCCGAGATGTTCCAGGCGGTCTTCGGCTGTTCCGAGACGAAACGGATCTTGACGATCGACTTTGCCGACTTGAAGCCGTACTTCCACGGCAGCACGATACGCACCGGTGCGCCGCTCTGGTTCGGCAACACTTCGCCATACATGCCCAGACCGATCAACGCCAGCGGATGCATCGCCTCATCGAGCCGCAAGCCTTCGACATAGGGCCACTCCAGCACCGGACTGCGCAGGCCCGGCATCTGCGCCTTGTCGGCCAGGGTGATGAATTCGACGTATTTTGCATTGCCCGTCGGCTCGACCTTCTTGATCAGTTCCGACATCGAATAACCGATCCAGGGAATGACCATCGACCAGCCTTCGACGCAGCGCAGCCGGTAGACCCGCTCCTCCAATGGCGCGAGCTTCAGGAGACTGTCGATGTCGAGCGTCATCGGTTTCTTGACTTCGCCTTCGATGGCAACCGTCCACGGCCGCGGCTTCAGACTGCCTGCCGTGCGTGCCGGATCGGACTTGTCGGTGCCGAATTCGTAATAATTGTTGTAGGTCGTCGCATCCTTGAAAGGCGTCTGCTTCTCGACCGTGCCGTAGGCGGCATTTGCCTTGGCAGCGAGCTTTTGCGCGCCGGGCGTCTGGGCAAAGGCTTCGCGGGTCGCCATCTCCAGCATGGCGGCGCTGGCAATCGATCCGGCTGCGACCTTCCTGATGAACTCGCGGCGCGATTCGAAGACGGCGCGTGGCGTGATTTCCGAGGCGTAGGGAAGTTCGATACCGTTCGGGCTGCGTTTGATTAGCATGGCTGCTCCAGGATTGACTTGCGATGACGATTGGTCGAACGACGCAGCCGGACCTTACAGGCCGGCTGCATGTTTGCTGAAACGCGTTGGAAGCCGGCGGCGGCGACAACGGCGAAAACGACTGCGGTGCTGACTGCGGTGCTGACTTAGATGCTGACTGCGATGCTGACTTAGATGCTGACTACAGCTGGCCGTAGGAATGCAGGCCGGAGAGGAACATGTTCACGCCCAGGAAAGCGAAGGTGGTCACCACCAGGCCCACCAGCGCCCACCATGCGGCAACCTGCCCGCGCAACCCCTTCATGAGGCGCATGTGCAGCCAGGCCGCATAGTTAAGCCACACGATCAATGCCCAGGTTTCTTTCGGGTCCCAGCTCCAGTACCCACCCCAGGCCTCGGCGGCCCACA
>JANXSS010000142.1 GCA_025356535.1 Herminiimonas sp. | reverse complement strand
CCTCTCGCGGGGTCTGATGCGCAAGTCTGGAGAGGCCGACGAACTTCACGGGCGGTGCGTCCGTGCGCGCTGCACCGTGGGATGCGGCGGCAAGGCCAGCAACCGCGCCGGCGCTCGTTGCACCAGCACGCTCTGAGATCGCTGCCCCGGCGCCATGTTCAATTGCGATAGTCGGGATACAGCTTGTCGACCAGGCGCAGGAGCGCCGCCCATTCGATGTCGTCGCTGGCATTTGCATCCTCACCGGCGGTGCGCTCATCCCAGGTGCGTGCCGTCAGCTCGCACACGTCAGGCGGCGGCATGTTGACCGGCCGGCCGCACTGCAGGGTGTCGAGCTGGACTTCGCAGGCCTGCTCCAGGTAGACCATGCGCTGAAACGCCTTGTGGATGGTGCTGCCGGCCGTGAGCAGGCCGTGGTTTCGCAGGATAAGCACATTGCGATTGCCGAGGTTTTGCGCCAGCCGCGCCTGCTCGTCGAGGTTGACGTTGAAGCCTTCGTAGGCGTGGTAGGACACCCGGCCATGGAACTGCAGCCCGCCCTGTGTCATCGGCAGCAGGCCTTCGGCCAGGCACGACACCGCCACCCCGGCGCGGCTGTGCGTGTGCAGCACGCAGCGCGCATCCGGGCGGGCCGTGTGAATGGCGCTGTGTATGATGAAGCCGGCGCGGTTAATGCGGTGCATCGTGTCGCTCAGCAGGTTGCCGTCGATATCGATCTTCACCAGGTTCGAGGCGCTCACCTCGTGATACGCAAGACCGAAAGGATTGATCAGGAAGGCGCCGAGTTCGCCCGGAAGCTCATAGGAGATATGGTTGTAGATCAGGTCGGTCCAGCCGTAGTGGTGCACGAGCCGGTACGCCGCCGCCAGCTCGACGCGCGCCTGCCATTCTGCCTGCGTGAGCCGGTTGCCTGCATTGCCTGAAGTCGCCTGTCCGGTTGACATGTGGATTCCCTTTTCAAATGAAGCCGCAAGGTGCTGCGGATTGCTGCACAATCGTGAATTGCGCTGTCGCGCCCGTATTGTTGCAATGTACCGTACTGCACTGCGCTTGACCGACCCTTTTTCAGGATGACCATGCACGCGCCCGAAGCCGATTTTCCCGATGCCGCCGCCACCAGTGCGGTGCGCCCGCCACCGCAGGACCGACCCTGGAAAGACCTGTCGACGATTGCCGATGTCGAACAGTGGATCGTCGAATACGACCAGGATCTGCAGCGCCACCTGAGCCAGCACCAGGCAAGCGGCGGTCATGGCATCTGCTTTACGCTCGTCGACAGCAGCGAAATCTATCTGCACACGAATGGCGACGGCGATGTCGTGCTCGACGTCACGCCGGACGCTGCCTGGGCCGCGCCGGTCATCACGGCGGCCACCGGTGCGACCGCGCCTCTCACGCAGGTCTGGCTGCTGCCGGGCGACGCCCTGACGCAACTGGTGCTGGGCTTGAACAGCCTGATTGCGCGCTCGCGCATCGTCCTGTCGCATCAGTTCCGCGCCAGGAAATACTGAGCGCCGTTGCGGTTCGGCGAATCGCCTCACAATACCTGTAAGAAAAACGCAGCCTGCGGCGACCAAGTTGCTTCCTGCGCGCCTGGCAGCGGCATCGATCGTGCCGGGCCCAAACCTTCAATTTCGGGAGACATTCATGCTGGAAAAATTTTTATCGGGAATCGGCGGCTTCAAGCAGCGCCTGCCGCAGGCAGCCGACGCCTTGCCCGGCCGTGACACACCGATGCCGGTGCAGAACCGGCATCACGTGCATGGCGGGCCGATTGCCGGGGACTTCAACGGTGCGGCGCATGTGCAGTTCGGTATGGGCTGCTTCTGGGGGGTGGAGCGCATGTTCTGGTCGGTTCCGGGCGTCGTGACCACGGCGGTCGGTTATGCCGGCGGCATCACGCCCAATCCGACCTATCGCGAAGTGTGTTCGGGCCAGACCGGGCATGCCGAAGTGGTGCTGGTCGTCTATGACCCGGCACGCTGCAGCCTGGAGAGCTTGCTGAAGATTTTCTGGGAAAACCACGATCCGACCCAGGGCATGCGTCAAGGTAACGACACCGGCACCCAGTATCGTTCGGCGATCTATTGCCAGGACCCGGCGCAGTTCGATGCGGCGCAGGCCAGCGCTGCATTGTTCCAGGCGCGCCTGAGCGAGAAGCGCTTTGGCGCCATCACGACGGAAATCGTCTTCCCCGAGTCGATCTTCTACTATGCCGAGCCGGAGCATCAGCAGTATCTGTCGAAGAACCCCGGCGGCTACTGCGGCCTGGCGGGCACCGGCGTTACCTGTCCGATCGGCGTGGCTGCCTGAAGCATCGCTTACCTGAAAGTAGTGGCAACGGTGAGGCCCTGCTTGGCGCGAAAAGTCGGCAGCCACCTGATGAAGCCGTAGAGCGGGATGGTGACGACGGCCAAGGCAACGCGGCCGACGGACTCCAGCCAGCGTGGCGACGCCGCCAGCGACTTGCGCCGGCGCGCGCTGACGCCGAAACCTGATGCATTACAGGAAGGGGTAAAAAAGGGCATTGCGCGCAACGGCAGGTTGCGCGCAATGCTTAGAAAGCGATGTACGGACCGAGCCCGCCCGGCGTCGTTCGGCCTTCGATGGCCGTGTAGACGTTGCGTCCGAAAAAAAACGGCAGGCCGAGATCGACGATGTTTGCACCGAATGCCGGTCCTGCCAGGCTCGGCAGCGCAGTAAATGTCGGATGATCCGCGAACAGGGCATCGGCATTTGCGACCGTGATGTCAAAGGCCGTGTTGTTGCCGTTGAACCCTTGCAGCAATGCCGGAACGACCCGGGTCGACGCCGGACAATAAAAGCCCGAGCTGCAGGTTGGAATCGTCGACGGAAAGAAGATCGCATTCGATCCGCTGTCAATGATGCTGGCGGCGTACGTGATGCCATTGACCGAGACGGGCAGCGTGCCGTTGCCGGGATTTACGGTATAGACGCGGGCGTTGCCAAGACCATTGTTGGTTTCCGTGCCGATGCCGAAGACCAGCGAACCGGTGGCGCCTTCCGCGCCCGACGCACCGACTGCCGGCAGCCGTATGACGACACCGTTGTTGTGCTTTGCCATGAGCGAGACCGGTTGCTGCACCTGCTGTGCCGGCGGCAGGGCCGTACCGCTGCAGCCGGAAGCGGTGCAGGCATAGTACACGCCGGAGGCCGCGTTATTGGCGCAGCGGTCGCCGCAGTCGTCGACAAAGTTGCCGACGCCCAGAACGCCGTTCGAGCCGAAGGTGCCGACCGTGTTTTCAGCCGCGCCGGCGGCGCTGCAATCGGCCGGGATGGCGCTGTAGGCCGGGTCGCCGATGATCTGGATCGCCGCCGAGCGCAGGGTTTCGCCACCCAGACGTACATCCGCCGCCTTGACCGGCCCCCAGCTGAAGCCATCGGCAAACTGGGTGCATTCCACCAGCGCGGCGGCGCCCGTCTTCAGTTGTGTCAGCTTCAGGCTGGCCGGCACGACCGAGGCCAGCAGGCGCAGGCCGACCGAGCCGGTGTCGACCAGCACATGGTCGATGGTGCGGCAGGAGGCGTCGTCGCCAGGCGTGCACAGCACAACGCTGGTGTAGAGCATGTTGACGCCGTTGACCGGACCCGACCCCACTGTCAGCGCCTGCAGGTTGGTCGGCCCGCCTGCCACGGGTGGTGCGGCAGTGTTGCCGCCACCGCCGCCACCGCAGGCTGCCTGGAGCAGCGACAAGGCGATTGCCGCCAGCATTGCAGCCACGCCGGACAGCCGGCCATGCGCTTTATCGTATGTCATTGATCACCACTCCCGTTGGCAGCTTCGAAGGCAGGTAGGCGCGGCCGGAGAAGGCGCGCGTGCGACCGCCCGACTGCACGACCAGGTCGGCGTTTTCCAGGTTGCGCTGCGCATGGCCGCGACCGGTCGCCTCGCGCGTGCCGGCATAGTCGCCGAAATACGTACCCAGCAACTGTCGCAGGTCCGGCATCGCCGGTCCCGACCAGGTGACTGCGAAAACCCGGCCATCGGCTGCGGCGAACTGCCGCACGAGGGTGCCGGCCGGCGTGGTGAGTTCATGGGTGGTGTAGCTTGCTGCCGCACCGGTACGCGGCATT
>JANXSS010000075.1 GCA_025356535.1 Herminiimonas sp. | reverse complement strand
CCGGCAAGCGGCCCCGGTTTCGCTGTCATGTCGCCCGCCTGTCGAGCATGGCGCGGGCAATCGTGCCGGCGTCGACGTATTCGAGTTCGCCGCCGACCGGCACGCCGCGCGCCAGGCGCGACACCTGCAGGCCACGGACCTTCAATGTCTCGCTGATGTAGTGCGCGGTGGCCTCGCCCTCGTTGGTGAAGTTCGTCGCCAGCACCACTTCGCGCACCACGCCGTCGGTTGCACGGCCGATCAGCTTGTCGAGATGAATGTCCTTCGGGCCGATGCCGTCGAGCGGCGAAAGCCGGCCCATGAGCACGAAGTACAGGCCCTTGAAGGTCAGCGTCTGCTCGATCATCAGCTGGTCGGCCGGCGTCTCCACCACGCACAGCAATGCCGGATTGCGTTCCGCATCCAGGCACGTTTCGCACACCTCGCGTTCGGTGAAGGTGTTGCACAAGGCGCAGTGATGGATGCGTTCGACCGCCAGGCCAAGCGCGCGCGAGAGCAGCGCCGCACCGTCGCGGTCATGCTGCATCAGGTGATACGCCATGCGCTGGGCCGACTTCGGGCCGACGCCGGGCAGGCGGCGCAGCGCGTCGGTGAGCATGTCGAGGGTCGACGGCGTCTTCACGCAATTGCCTGCGTTGCGCCGCAGCGGGCGTCAGGCGCGGTCATGCCGAGGTGTGCGCAGTGGGGCAATCGTGCCATTCAGAACGGCATCTTGAAGCCGGCCGGCAGCGGCATGCCCGCCGTGATGCCTGCCATCTTCTCGGCCGACGTCGCTTCGGCCTTGCGCACCGCATCGTTGAAGGCGGCCGCCACCAGGTCCTCCAGCATGTCCTTGTCTTCGGCCAGCAGCGAGGGATCGATCGCGACCCGCTTGACGCCGAACTTGCAGGTCATGGTGATCCTGACCAGGCCGGCGCCGGACTGTCCTTCGACCTCGACCATCGCCAGCTCGTCCTGCATCTTCTTCATGTTGTCCTGCATCGCCTGCGCCTGCTTCATCAGGCCGGAAAGCTGGTTCTTCATCATGGTGAACTCCTGTTAATTTAACGGAACCGGTTTGACCGAACCCGGCACGATGGTCGCGCCGAATTCACGCATCAGTGTCTGTACAAACGGATCGTCCTGCATCGATTGCTCGGCCTCGCGCTGACGTACTGCGCGCTCTGCCTGCAACACCAGGTTTGCGCTGTGCTGCACGGCGCCGCGCCGGGTTTCGATGCGAACGGTCCTGGAAAAATGCGCGCTCAAGGCAGCGGCGAGCTTTTCCACCGTGCCGGGCGCCCGCAATGTCTCGATTACCACCTGCAACTGCATGCAGGTGACCTCGCCCTGCTGTTCGCATTCTAACAATTCGCTTTGCTGCGCGAGCTGCTGTATCACGCCGCGCACCGGCAGGACCTTTGCCAGTTCCGGCCAGTTGCCGTCCCAGCCGAGCGAGGCAACGGGCATGTGGACCGGTGGCGGGACGGCCGCAGCCGGCGCTTGAGGCGGTCGCGGCGGTGGCGGCACGGCCGCGACCGGTGCTTGTGGCGGTGGCGGGACGGCCGCGGCCGGTGCTTGCGGCCGTGGCGCCGCCACAGGCATCGCTGGCGCTTGCCATGGCGCTGGCGGCACCGCCGCCCTGGCGCGTTCCTCGGTTGGCGCGGGATCGTCGTCCCAGGGCGGCGCCGGTGCGATGTCGACCGGGGCGGGCACCGCCTGCACCGCCAGCCGTGCCGTTGCCGCGTCGGAACTTGCCGGCGCTGGCGGCAGGTCGAGCGCGCTGGGCGCCTTGACGCCGCCGCGGGCCGCATTCAATGCCGCGCGCGCCGGACTGATGGCGCCACCGTCGCGCCCCGGTGCTGCGGCAGACGGCGGCACGACGACGGCGCGGGCAATCGGTGCTGCGGCGGCCAGTGCTGCGCTGGCGCGGCCGGCCGGCACCTTTGCCGCCGACGCCGCACCAGGCGGCGCCGTGCGCTCGGCCGCCGGCAGCGTCGCCGGCGCGCCGGCAGTTGACGCGCGACCGCCGCCGCCATCGGCCGCACCCATGCCTGGGCGAAACGCCAGCATCCGCAGCAGCGTCATCGAAAAGCCGGCGAAGTCGTCCGGCGCCAGCCCGAGTTCATTCCTGCCATGGACGGCGATCTGGTAGAAGAGCTGGATTTCATCTGCCTCGAACAGCCCTGCCAGGCGCAGTATGTCGGGGCGTTCCGGCAAGTCCTCGGCAAGCGCCGCAGGCACGGTCTGGGCCAGGGCGACGCGATGCAGCAGCGAGCCGATATCCTGCAAGGCGGCATTGTAGGACAGGCTGCGCGTTGCCATGTCGTCGGCAATCGCGATCAGGGCGGCGCCGTCGCGAAGCGCCAGTGCGTCGAGGATGCGCACCAAAAACGATTGATCGAGCGCGCCCAGCATGCCCTGTACCGCTTCGAGGGTGACGTTGCCGGCGGCGTAGGCAATCGCCTGGTCGGTCAGCGACAGCGCATCGCGCATCGAGCCATGCGCGCCCTGCGCCAGCAGGCGCAAGGCCGGCGTCTCGAAGGCAATTGCTTCCTGGCCGAGGATATCGGTGAGGTGGGCGACGATCTGCGCCGGCGGCATCTGCTTGAGATTGAATTGCAGGCAGCGCGACAGGACGGTGACCGGAATCTTTTGCGGATCGGTCGTGGCCAGGATGAATTTGACATGCGCCGGCGGCTCTTCCAGCGTCTTCAGCATGGCGTTGAAGGCATGATTGGTGAGCATGTGGACTTCGTCGATCATGTAGACCTTGAAGCGCGCATTCGACGGCGCATACACCG
>JANXSS010000017.1 GCA_025356535.1 Herminiimonas sp. | reverse complement strand
GAGCAATGACGCCAGGCCGCGGTAAACGGCGTGCCGCCTGTCGACGGCACTTTGCTCGGCATACCCATGCACACCCGGAAGACCACGCTCTTGCAGGAAGTTGTAAAAACGCGATGGTGGCGATGGCTGAAGAAACGACGGTTTTACGCAGACTCAAAACGGCTTGCTGCATCGCGCGTCATTTGAAACTGGCGGATTGCGCAAATTTTATCGCTGGGTGATGCGGTGGGTTAATCCGCCTTGCGGACGGTTTCAAACGACGAAAGCATCCGCTCGACATAACGCGCAATCAGATCGACTTCGAGATTGACCTGCACGCCTGCACGCAGGTGCTTCAGGGTAGTGACCTCGATCGTGTGCGGAATCAGGTTGATGGAAAATTCGCAGCCGGCAGCCGTGTCGGTGACGCGGTTGACCGTCAGCGACACGCCGTTGACGACGATCGAGCCCTTGTAGGCCAGGTATTTTGCCAGCGCGCGCGGCGCTTCGACCACCAGCTCCCATGATTCGCCGACCTGCTCGAAGCGCAGCACGGTGCCCAGGCCATCGACATGGCCGGACACCAGATGACCGCCCAGGCGCTCGGCCAGCGTCAGCGCCTTTTCCAGGTTGACTTCGCCGGGTGCGTTCAAGCCGGCGGTGCAATTCAAACTCTCGCGCGAGACGTCGACCTCGAAAGCATTGGCCGTGCGGGCAACCACGGTCATGCAGGCGCCGTTGATGGCGATCGACTCGCCCAGCGCGACGTCGGACAGGTCGAGTGCACCGGCGTCGACATGCAAACGCACGCCGGCGCCGGTGCCGGTGCCCAGCGGTGCCAGGGATGTGATCTTGCCGATGGCGGCGACGATTCCGGTAAACATGGTCGTGGACCTGATTGGTTGGGTTGAAAAACGGCAGTCGTGCCGGATCGTGGCGCGTCAGGTGAATCGGGCAAGGATACGCAGATCCGCACCGATCTGCCGGACCTCGTGAAACTGCAGGTCGTGCGCTTCGTCGAGCGTCGCCAGCGGCGCCAGCTCGAACATGCCGCGGGCGTCGCCCAGCAGGCGCGGCGCTACGTAGAGCAGCAGTTCGTCGACGCAGCCTTCGCGGATCAGCGAACCGTTCAATTTGGCGCCGGCCTCCACATGCAGTTCATTGATGCCGCGCCGGCCCAGCTCCTGCATGAGCAATGGCAGATCGACCTTGCCGTGCGGATTAGGCAGCAGCAGGATCTCGCAGCCGGCAGCCCGCAGAACGGCTTCTTTCTCGGCATCGGCGACGGCGGCGACGATCAGCGTGCCGCCACTGGCCAACACCCGTGCCGAGGGCGAAATCTGCAGGCGGCTGTCGACCACGATGCGCTGCGGCTGGCGTGGCGTATCGATGCCGCGTACCGTCAGTTGCGGATCGTCGTCGACCACGGTGCCGATGCCGGTCAGGATGGCGCAGGCGCGGGCGCGCCAGGCATGGCCGTCGGCACGCGCCGCCGCGCCGGTGATCCACTGGCTGCGGCCGTCATGCAGTGCCGTCTTGCCGTCGAGGCTGGCGGCGCTTTTCATGCGCACCCAGGGCCGGCCGCGCTGCATGCGGGAAAAAAATCCGATGTTCATCTCCCGCGCCGCCGCTTCCAGCACACCGCAGCGGGTGGCGATGCCGGCTGCCTGCAGTCGCGCCAGGCCACGCCCGGCCACCAGCGGATTCGGGTCGGCGATGGCTGCCACCACGCGCGCCACGCCTGCTGCAATCAGTGCGTCGGCACACGGCGGCGTCCTGCCATGATGGCTGCAGGGCTCCAGCGTGACATAGACGCTCGCGCCGCGCACGTCGATGCCGGCGCGTTCGGCAGCGCGCAATGCCTCGACCTCGGCATGCGCCTGCCCGGCCGGCTGGGTGAATCCGGCGGCAAGCAGACGGCCTTCGCGCAGGATCACGCAGCCCACCCGCGGATTCGGCGTGGTGCTGTACATGCCGCGGGCGGCCCAGGCGAGCGCCTGCGCCATCGCTGCGTCGTCGCTGGCTGCAACCGCCGTGCCGACGGTCGTGTCGTTCATGGCGCGTCGCTCATCGCAGGCCTTTCATTGCGGACCTTTCATTGCAGGCCGTTCGTGCAATGCGGTCGCTGGCATGTCGTCAGGTGCCGGCCGGCGGCTTGCGCTCGCGGCCGATCTCGGCAATCGCTTCCTGGAACTCCGCCACATCCTCGAAATTGCGGTAGACCGAGGCAAAGCGGATGTAGGCGATCTTGTCGAGGCGCTGCAATGCCTGCATCACCAGTTCGCCGACCTGGCCGGAGGGGATTTCGCGCAGGCCCGACGACAGCAGCTTTTCTTCGATGCCGAGAATGGCAGCATCGACCGCCTCGGCCGATACCGGGCGCTTCCTTAGCGCCAGCGCCAGGCTGGCGCGCAGTTTTGCCGCATCGTAGTCGGTGCGGTTGCCGTTTTTCTTGACCACCACCGGCATGCTCAGTTCGATGCGTTCATAAGTCGTGAAGCGCTTGTCGCAACTGGCGCAGCGCCGCCGGCGCCGGAT